>JAPKZH010000662.1 GCA_026393905.1 Candidatus Aminicenantota bacterium | reverse complement strand
ATAAACCACGCCCGGCGCCCTGAGCAGGCTTTGAAGCTCCTCGTCGGCAAGATCGTCCTTGATTTCGACGGAGATATGCTTCGCCAGGTAAAGCTTCCTGTTGATCGAGTCGATGAGGCCGGCGATCCGGATATAGGTCTTAGCCGAGGCCTTGTCCGTGACGACCGTCACCAGGTCATCCCGGATGATGACGGCCCGGACCACCGGATCCGCCGAGACTTTTTTTGTGAAGGAGGCGAGCTTGCGCATCTTCCTGTTGCGCATGCCTCGGTAGATGAAAAAGGCGATGAACGCCATGCCGACCAGGTTCCCCCATTGGAGTTTCGTAAAAATGAAGACGCCCATCAGAACGACAACGGCGGCCAGGACGAGAAGCCCCCAGGTGCCGAAGGGAAACGACGTCCGAAGCCATTCCGCCCATCCTCGGAGGCGTTCCACGGGAGGAAGAGAGGTGCGGGTTCCGGTCTCGAGGTCATGCTTCAGGTGCTTGAGATCGGCCGCCAGAGCGCGGCCGTCCGGATAGCGGTCCTCGGGTCGCTTCCGCAGGCAATGGGAGATGATGTGGTGGAGCTGCGGCGGCATGTTCCGGCGAACGATCGTCACGGGTTTGGCCTCCTCGAAGGCGATCGCATGCATCGTGTCCAAAGGAGTCTCGCCCTTGAAGGGCCGCTCTCCCGTTACCATCTCGTAAAGGACGACGCCGAGGGAAAAGACGTCGCTTGCCGGGCCCAGAGACTTGCCCCGCGCTTGCTCGGGGCTCATATAGTTGATCGTGCCCATCACCGCCCCGGCCAGAGTGTGGGCCTGTTCCATGGTCAGCGTCCGGCTGATGTCCGGCAGGTCTCCGGAATCCTCCGGGTAGGTCTCCAGGAGCTTGGCCAGGCCAAAGTCGAGGAGCTTGGCGTGGCCGTCCCGGGTGACCTTGATGTTGTCCGACTTGATGTCCCGGTGGATGATCTTTTGCTGGTGGGCGCGGGCCAGGCCTTCGGCGACCTGAAGAGCGATCTCGACCGATCCCATCAGGTCCAGCTCGCCGTTCGCGATCAACTGGGAGACGGTCTTGCCATCGACATACTCCATGCAGATGAACAGCGTGCCGGCGTCTTCGTCGATGTCATAGATCTGAGCGATGGCGGGGTGGCTGAGGGCAGCGGCGGACCGGGCTTCAAGAAGAAACCGCTTTCTCCGGTCTGCGTTGGAGATAAGATCCGGCTTGAGGACTTTCAGGGCGACCGGACGTTGGAGCCGCGTATCCTTGGCCAAATAGACAACACCCATGCCTCCCTGGCCGAGAAGGTTTTCGATGGTGTAGTGTTTGAGAGTCCGGCCGATCATGTGATTCGCCTGGCTAATGACTCAGCCATAAAAATCCGCTTTTCATCGCCGGGGCTATTTTGCTCCCTTTGGCGATCAAATTCTATGCGCTGACGTCTCGAGGGCAATATAATCCTCTCCCCAGCCGCCGTCAAGAAGACAAGTTTCCGTTCGAGCGGGGCTATTTTTTCGGCTCCAGGATCATGGTGATCTGATCCCTCAAGTCCTCCAGGTGTGTCTTGGTGACCGTATCAACGGCCTTGATGGCCTTGTCCGTGAACATCATCTGGAAGGTTTTCAGTTCAGCGCGGATCGCTCCGCGGCTGTCGTCGCTGCGCGGAGTTGGATTAAAACCTTGTCTCTGCTCAGGAAAAGTCATTATTTTCCTCTTTGCATCGGGGACAGGAGTGAAACATAGCACTCCGGCCGAACATCTGTCAATGACAAAAAATCCGCGCCGGCCGGCTTGCAATCGCCCTTCGAAATGATTTACGATTCGGGCTAAGAACCGACCGGAGTCCGGACTCGAAGGAGGATTTCATGAAAAAAAGCATGACGGGCAGAATATCGCTGCTTGGAGGCTTGATGATCGGTCTGGTTGTCATCGGAATGGCGCCGACGACGGCGGGCCAGACCGCGCCTCAGGCTCAAAAGCCCGCGGCCGCCGTGAAAGCGCCGGAACACGCCAAACAATACAAGCGGCTCCTCATCAGGAACGCCATGGTCATCTACGGGAACGCCGAACCTCCCTTCGGCCCGACGAACATCTGTCTGGAGGACGGGTTGATCGCGAGGGTCGGCGGCGTGCCTCGCGGCTGGGTCCCCGACGCCGAGATCGACGCTGCGGGCAAGTACGTGATGCCCGGCATCGTCAACGGCCACATCCACCTCCAGGACGAGCGCGGCGGCATCCCCCAGCCGTTCCAGTACGAGATGAACCTCTATCTGGCGGCGGGAGCGACGACCCTCCGTGACGTCGGAGCCGACTGGAACAAGGCGAAGGAATGGCGCGCCCGGAGCGCCGCCCACACGCTGGTCGCGCCGCGGATCCTGCTCTACGAGCGCATCTGGGCGTCAAAGGGATCTCACACGCCGGCCCTCGTCCGCGAGGGCGTTCGCTTTGCCAAGGCGGAGGGCGTCGACGGGCTCAAGGCCTCGGGCATGGACCGCGATCTGGCTGAGGCGCTGCTCGACGAAGCCAAGAAACAAGGGCTCCGGACGGCCGTCCACATCGCCGTCGACGAGACGACGGCTAAGGACTGGGCCGAGCTGGGCGTGACCTCCGTCGAGCACTTCTATGGAGTCGCAGACGCCGCCCTGGACGGCATCCAGAATTTCCCGCCCGAACACAACGCCAGCAACGAAATCCACCGCTTCGGCCGCGCCGGCGAGCTGTACATCCAGCCGAACCTCAACCGGAAAAAGCTCTCCGATGTCCTCGACCTGATGATCAAGAACAACGTCTACTGGTGTCCTACGCTCTCGATCTATGTCGCCAGCCGCGACGTCATCCGGGCCCAGAACCAACCCTGGTTCAGGGACTACCTGCACCCGACTCTGGAACAGTATTTCCAGCCGGACATGCGGAACCACGGGTCGTACTTCCTGGGCTGGACCAACACCCAGGAGGTTCGCTGGAAGAAGAATTACCAAGTGTGGATGGACGCGCTCAAGGAGTTCGGCGTCAAGGGCGGCGTCATCACCGTCGGTGACGATGCCGGGTTCATCTATTCTATTTACGGATTCGGGCAAGTCCACGAAATGGAGCTGCTCGAGGAGGCCGGCTTCCACCCGCTCGAGGTCATCAAGATGGCCACCGTGAACGGCGCGAAGATGATCGGCATGGAAGACAGGCTCGGCCGGGTCCGCCAGGGCTTTATCGCCGACCTGCTGGTCGTCAACGGCAATCCCGTCGAAAACCTGAGGCTTCTGAATCCCGCCGGCACCGACGTGCTGACCTACGACGGGAGGGTCGTGAACAACTACAGCGCCATAGCCCCCGGCGACCCGAAAGTCAAAGTGGGGCGCGGCGGCGGCATCGAGTGGACCATCAAGGACGGCATCCCCTACCACGTCCCGACGCTCATGAAGGAAGTGAAGGGAATGGTAGACCAGGGCCGGACGGAGAGGGCAAAAAAACGATGAGAAATCGGGACAAGAGTCTGCGATTCATGGCCGACGCCATTTTTCTCCGAGTCTTGCCAAAAACGCCGCGCTTCGAATGGAGAAAATCAAACGGATGAATCCCTCTCGATACGGAGACACGATGGGGAAGGGTCTTTTAGGCAGGCCGGCGCATCCTTGAATTTGTTGAAGGAAGAGCAGCAAAAAGGATATAATTTTTTTGCCCCGCTTTTGGGAAGGACCATGAAACTCATCATCCAGATTCCCTGTTACAATGAAGAAAAAAACCTGCCGGCGACGTTTTTGGACCTGCCCAAAACGATCGAAGGGATCGAGAGGATCGAGACGCTGATTATCGATGACGGGAGCGAAGACCACACCGTGGAAATCGCCAGCCGCATCGGGGTCGATCACATCCTCAGCTTTAAAAATCACAAGGGCTTAGCCAGAGCTTTTTCCGAGGGCATCGACAAGAGCTTAGAATTAGGGGCGGATATTATCGTGAACACCGATGCCGACAATCAATATCCAGGCCAGGACATCCCGCAGCTGGTCCAACCCATTCTCGAGGGGAAGGCTGATGTGGTTGTGGGAGCGAGGCACATAGAAGCCATCCCCCACTTTTCTTGGTTCAAAAAGAAACTGCTTCGCTGGGGAAGCGCCGTCATCAGGGCACTCTCCCGGACAAAAGTCGAAGATGCCGTGAGCGGCTTCCGGGCTTTTTCGAAGGAGGCGGCGCTTCGGATCAGCATCCTGTCGGACTATTCCTACACCATCGAGAATCTCATCCAGCTGGGACACCAAAAACTCAAGATCGTTTCTGTTCCGATTCGAACCAACCCCAAGTCGAGAGAATCGCGGCTGATCAAAAGCATCCCCCACTTCGTAGGCCAACAGGCGGCGACCATTATGAGAGTCTATGCCACTTATAAAGCCCTCAAAGTCTTTATGACTTTAGGTTTGATCATCATCCTTCCCGGGCTGTTGGGATTTATCAGGTTCCTCTATTTCTATTGGACCGGCCGGGGGCAAGGGCACGTTCAATCCCTGGTTTTTTCGGCGGCCATGTTACTCGGCGGACTCCTCATCCTGATCTTCGGCATCATCGCCGATCTCATCGACAACAACAGGAAGCAGATCGAAAAGGCCCTCTATAGAATAAAAAAAATGGAGCTCGAGAAAGCCGAAAGAACCAAGGATGAAGATTGATCTCATCGGGCCTTCGTATCCTTTCCGGGGAGGCATCAGCTATTACACGACTCTTCTTTTCAAGCACTTAAAAGCAAAGCACCAAACCCATTTCTATGGCTTTCGAAGGCAGTATCCCCGATTCCTTTTCCCGGGCAAGACCGATCGGGAAGAGAGCGGATTCTATTTGAGAGAAGAGGAATCTCAGCCCCTCTTGGATGCGCTCAATCCGTTGACCTGGCTGAAAGCGGCCAAACACATTATCAGGGACAGGCCGGCGCTCACGATTTTTCCGTGGTGGATCATGTACTGGGCTCCTCAATACTTGACGATGATCTTCCTCATCAAAATCTTTTCGAAAACCAAGATCTTGTTCATCTGCCACAATGTGGTCGAACATGAAGCAAACTTCCTGAAGACCGTTGTCTCGAGATTCGTCCTTTCTCAGGGCGACTGCTTTATCGTTCATTCCGGGCAAGAAAAAGAAAACCTGAAAGCGCTCACCGGGAAGAGCAGGATCACTGTGACCCTCCATCCGACCTATGATGTTTTTAACACGGCCGCCATGCCCAAAACATCGGCCCGAGAAAAACTCGGCCTTTCAGACGAAAAAATCATCCTGTTCTTTGGCTTTGTCCGCCGATATAAAGGCCTGCCTTACCTGATCGAGGCCCTCCCTTTGATCCTGGCCCGGCTCAAGGTCCGACTCCTCATCGTCGGCGAGTTTTGGCAAGATAAGAAACGCTGTCTTCACCTCATTCGTAAAATGGGCGTTGAACAACACGTCACCGTTATTGACCGCTACGTTCCAAACGAGGATATGCCCGGCTATTTCTATGCCTCAGACCTGGTCATCCTTCCTTACACCTCCGTCACAGGAAGCGGTCTCCTCCAGCTGGCCTACGCCTTCGGCAGGCCGGTCGTAACGACCACGATCGGGGATTTTCCCGAAATCGTCGCAGACAAAAAGACGGGATTTCTTGTCGCCCCCCGAAGCGCCAAGGGAATTGCCGACGCTGTCGTGGACTTCTATGAGAATCATGACGGGGAAGAGATGAGCGCACGGATCAAGAAAGAACATGACAGGTTTTCCTGGGATCACTTGATCAGAGCCATCGAAGGCTTCGTTCCATGAAAATCCTCACGCCGGGACCTGTCCACCGCTCGTCCAGAAAATATTTAGAAGTCTGAGAGCTATGGGAAAAGACACTCTCTACATGATCTTCGCCCAAATGCTTTTTATCGCCTCGGCCACCGCTGTTCATATCGGCATGGGGAGGATCCTCGGCCCGGAGCCCTACGGCGAATTCGGAGTGATCATGTCCCTGCTGGCCGTGCTCGAGGTCTTTCTGGCCAGAGGCATCCACGATTCGGTGACGAAATACACGGCCGAATTCCCGGAAAAATCTCAAACCATAAAGAGGCAAGGTCTGACCATTGAGGCTATTTTCGGCGGCCTCGTTTTTCTTCTGTATGTCTTGACGGCCAAGCCCATCGCCCTGGCTTTCCATAACACCAACCTCACTCGGCCCCTTCGAATCTCCGCCTTTATCATTCCCTTCATCGCCCTCTATTCGGTCTTGATTGGCCACTTGAGCGGAAAACGGATGTTCGGAAAACGGGCTCTAGCCATGAATGTCCAATCTTTGGGAAAAGTCGCGGGCGTCTATATCCTCGTCTTGATGGGCTTCGGGCTTCAGGGGGCCGTGAGCGGCTATCTGATCTCCTATGCCCTGGCCTTGCTGGCGGCATTTTATTTTTCGAGAGAAGCCCGCCAAGAATTCGAAGCCTTTCCCGCGTCGAAGCTCCTCTTTTTCGCCATTCCGATCGTTGTCTTTTCTAGCATTCTGTCTCTCCTCATGAATTTGGACATTTTTTTCGTCAAGACTCTGGTCAAGGACGGCCAAGCCGCCGGCTACTATGCATCAGCGCTGGCCTTGACTAGAGCCCCTTATCTGGTCTTTTACGCGTTCGCCATCACCCTCCTTCCCATCATTTCACGATTGACATCCTCGAATCGTCTCCAAGAGGCCTCGCGGTATGTCAACAAATCCTTAAGATTCCTTCTGATTCTGCTTGTTCCCTTGGCATTTTTAACAAACGGTTTGTCCGGTCCGATCATCCAATGGATCTATTCTTCGCGGTACCTTCCCGCGGCCCGCCCTCTGGGCATCTTGATCTTCGGCATCACGTTTCTTACGTTTTTTTCGGTCCTGGCGGCGGTCATCACCGGGAGCGGCAAGCCAAAGACCTCGATGGCCCTGGCCTCTGCCGTCCTCCCTCTCGATTTTCTTTTGAATCTTCTTTTGGTTCCCCGATTCGGCCTCAGCGGCGCCGCCGCCGCAACCACGCTCACCAGTCTTGCCGGGATGATCGCCGCCGCCCTCGTCGTCCAAAAAAAATTCGGCAAACTGATGAGCGGACATTCGTTCCTCAAGATCCTGTTGAGCTCATTTGTATTTTTTATTATTCCCCGGCTTTGGCCCGTCTCAAGCTGGAGCCTCATTCCCTATGCTCTGGGGCTCTTCGGATTTTACCTTTTTCTTTTAGTTCTTCTCAAGGAAATCACCCGGGATGACCTTAACCTTTTCAGAAACGTCTGGATTGGCATGATCAAAAAGAATCCCTGAGAAGCACCCTGAAACGCGTCTATGGACATTTATCTCTCTCTTTGCTATTTTGCCTTGGAGACCTGTGGATGAAGGAGAGGCCTCTTGGTTAGGGATCGAAAAAAGGAATTCCTTTTTGCCCTGGAAATCGTGTCCATCGCCTCTTTTCTCTGGCACGAGCTCATTTTTGAGCCTTGGAGCGCCTCAAAAAGATCTTTGAGTTTTTCATTCGTCATCTTGGCGGGGCTCCTGATCGTCCTGGCCTTCATTCTCTCCAGGATCCTCAAGGCCTATGTTTCCGTCCTGGCTTCGCGGACTCCGGCGGACAAGCCAGAACTTAAAGGCTCCTTCATCCTGACTCTCTCTCCTTTTCTTCTGCTCAACCTAACCTTTTTTCAATACTGGATCTATCTCAACGATATCGATCCAACGCTCTTGGCCCTGTCCTGCCTGGGCTTTATCTATCTCCAGATCGTCTTCCTGGCTCAGCTGAAGACCTCTCGGCCGAAGGCGTGGATGGCCGCTAAAGCCTGGAACCGTTTGGCCTTCAGAGAATTGAGTGTCCAGTCGCTCTCGCGCCGCCTCTTCCTGGTGACGGTCCTGGTTTATGTCCTCTACCTCTCAGGGCTGATTGTCCCTGCGCTGCCCTTCACCGGCGATGAGCCGCATTATCTCCTGATTACAAAAAGCCTCCTGGCCGACGGCGATATCAACCTTTACAACAATTATCTGAACAAAGATTATTTAAAATTCTATCCCGGGGAATTGGACTCCCATGCTTATCCCGGAAAAAAAGGCGGGCGATACCTTTATTCCAAACATCAGCCTGCACTCCCCGTCCTGATTGCCCCTTTTTATTTCTTGGGCGAAAAATTGGGGAAATTTGTTTTCGACCTCAGCGGAAATGCCTCCCAAGAGCGGAAGATCATTATTTTTTTTTCACGCCTTCCCGTCTGCTTTCTCACTGCTTTTCTCAGTATCGCCTTTTTTCTCTATGTCTTCGAGCTCACCCAAAAAAGGAATATCGCCATCCTCTCCTGGCTCGTTTTCAGCTTCACTCCTCCCCTCCTCTTTTATTCCCAGTTGCTTTATCCCGAGATTCTCGTCGCCCTCATCCTGTTGTTAGTCTCCCTCCAGATCATCCAGAAAAAAAACTTCTCCCTTTTGAGTCTGGGCGGGGCGGGAATCGGCATCGGCCTTCTGCCCTGGTGCGGGATCAAATATGTCGTGCCCGCGGGAACAATTTCGCTCATCATCGTCTTTCTTTTTCTGAGATCGCCCGGGAAAGACGCCAAAAAAGCACTCGCCTTTGCCGGGCCGATCCTTCTTTCCGCCGGCCTTTATCTCTCTCTTCTCTTCAACTTGTATGGAAACCTATCTCCTCAAACGATCTATAAAGGGACCGCCCCGGCGGGAAGCTATCCTCTCTCGCGTTTTATCGTCTCGGGCTTTTTCGATTTCCTGATTCGGCTTCTGGGCTATCTCTTTGACCAGAGGGTGGGCGTTTTCGTCATCGCACCCGTTTATATCCTCCTCCTGCCGGGCCTCTTCCTCCTTGCTCGAAGATCTAAAAAAGAAACATCCGTTCTCGCCGGCCTTTTTTCCGTGTTCTGGGCTTTTTGCTCATTGAATCACTTTTACTGGGGCGGGTACAGCCCTCCGGCCAGGCCGCTGCTTCCGGTTCTGTGGATCTTGGGGTTGTTCATGGCCGGGGCATTCGCTTCGAGCCGGGATCGAGTGTCACTTGTCGTCCGCAACGTCCTGGTGGCCATCGGCTTTATCATGGCCGCTGTCTTCATTCGAAATCCCAGCCTCCTTTTCCACGAGAGTCTCACCCACCCCAGATCGAGCACCCTGCTTGGAACGACCAGCCATTTTCTCACCCGATTCAGCAACATCGTCATCGATTGGAGAAAGCTTGTCCCGTCCTTGTCCGCACCGCTCCGGGAAAACATAAACTGGATCCCTCTCCTCATCTGGATTCCCGCGGTTTTGGGAATGGCCGCTCTCTTTCTGCGCTCTAAGAAATCGAAAGCCCAGGAGTCGCCGCCTCGTTCCCTGCCGGTCCACTTCAGCGGCGTGGCTCTTCTTTCGGTTCTTCTCATCGCCAACTCCTTTCTCAACATCCGTCTCGAAAATGGATTTATTCTCAAGGGTAAGGAATACGAGGTTTTTGCCCAGGACGAAAACACGTATCGAACGGAACTGGGTGGATTCTGGGTCATAGGAAAAAGCAAAACCGTCTTGATCATTAAAACGGCTGAGCCGGCCGCGAAGATCAGCCTGGCTCTCTCCTGCCCGACGAAAGGAAAGACAACGGTCCGGCTTGCCCGCCAGACAAAGCAGCTCGAAAGGAAATCGCCGGCAGGCCTCGAACAGTCAATCGTGTTCTCGGCTCCGCAAGGTTTTCCCTGGAAGGGAAGCTATCTCTACCGCCTTCAAATCGAGGAAAACAGCGGGTTTTATCCTTCTCGGATCGATCGGGACAGTCAAGACAACCGGTTTTTGGGCGTTTTTATCAGAATCGAAGCGAGCCTTCTTCGTTCAAACCCGAAATAGCGCCCGGAGGCCTCTCCGACCCGGCCGAGAACTGGCCGTTCCTTTCGACCTCCTCAAGTCTTCCGTCCAGAATAGCGTTCACAGAATCGTAAGTCCCTTTTGAGCGTCCGGACACCGCTTCGGCTCTTCTGTTTATTGATTTTCTCTTAAGCCCCGTGCAGCGCCCCAGCACCAGGCCAGTTTTTGGGCATAGACCAGAGGCGCCGTCCAAAAGTATTTGACAAGACCCGAGTTGCTCGCGTAAACCTTGAGGGTCACCATCAGGGCGATCAGCGGAGCCCCCAGAAGAATGAGGCCCGGCGAGCGAAGCACGAACGGCGTGTGCAAAAGCGAGTCATATGTGTTGCGGAGAAGAATCGTTTTTGAAGCGTGCTCCGAGGCGTTCTTGAGAACAGTCGCCAAGCTCGTCCGATCAGGATCATGGATGACAACGGCCCTGGCTGCGAAATGGACCCGGAGCCCTTTTAATCGTGCCCGGAGCATAAGCTCCATATCCGGGACCTTGCTCTTTTCGTCAAAGCCACCCAATTCTTCCAGAACCAGCCGTCTGATGCCCATATTGGCGCCGGCGATCGATCCCGTCCAGCCCTCCGTGCGGCGCTTCATGAAAGGATGAAACTGGGAGATATTGTGGCAGAGCTTGATGTAATTCGAGACGGGACTTTGAATCGCGCCCGCCGCAAGAGGATGCCGCTCGAGCGACGACGTCATGCATTCCACCCAGCCCTCCTGGGCGATGCAGTCGTCGTCGATAAAAAGGAGAAACTCGCCTCTCGCTGACCGGAGTCCCCTATTGCCGGCGGCCGCCAAGCCAAGATTTTTGCCCATGGCCACATATCTCATGTTTGACAAATCCCGTCCCGCCCTCTCACAAAGCGCCGCCGTCCCGTCGGTGGAACCATCATCGACCACGACAATCTCAAACTTCTCTGATGTCACGGTCTGGCAGGCACGAGATCGAAGGGCGCGTTCCAGGAGGTGGGCTCTATTGTAGGTGCAGAGGATGACGCTGGCAAACATTACAGGCTGCTTCGGCCGGGAATCCCGATATTTTTTATCGCTTTATCCCCTCCAGCAAAAAGTAGGTCTTGCCTTTTCGATCCGCGATGAACGAACTGACGCGAAAATCCTTAAAATAGGCGGCATATCTCTCCATGACGTCGCCGGAACCTTTGAAATATCTGACGTGAGAGTCGAAGGAAAAGTCGGGGACAATCGCATAAAATCTCGCGCCCGTTTTGATGCGTTGGATCACTTCCCTATCCGATTGGATATGGTCCAGAAACTCGGCGCAGACAACCGCATCATAAGGAAATGTCGTAAACAGGTCTGTTCGGAGGGCGTCTTCGACAACGAATGTAAAGTCCGGGCAGTTTTTTCTAGCCCATTCGATGCGTTTTTGGCTGAAGTCGATTCCGCAATACGCTTGGATGCTTTTGTCGCGGAGCAAGAGGGCCAATTGACCGGACCCGCACCCGACATCGAGGACTGAGCGGACCCCATCACGAACCATGAGGTGAGCAATAACCGACCATAAAAAATAGTGCTTTGACTCGGTGTAGTGCTTATGTGTTTCGACGGTCCTGGAAAACGCTCGATCGTACCAAGCGGGACCTCGTTCGCCTGATTTTTCGTCACCCCTCCGGATGAAGCTGCCGAGAACCTTTATCCCGGTGAGGAGAATCGGCGGAGACAGGGCCTTGCCAAGTTTTTTTAGCTTATAATTCATGATTTTCGATTCACCTTCGCTCGTTCGGAAGAATTGATGCTGCCGTCATGGGCTGCTTCAACCCTCTTTCAGGCGGACAATGGCTAAGGTGCAGTCCTCAGCAACTCTGTCTTTATACGTACAATTTTTGCAGAGGTAGAAATCGTTATTTCCTTTATTGAACTTTTTGCGAAATTCCCCGGCCTGGGTCCCTTTCCAGATGGAAAGGGCCGATTTTCCACTCTCCAGGCTTCCAAAGGAGTGGACATTTTTGTAATCATACTCACAGGGTATGATCTCGCCGAGCGCGTCCAGCGTAATCCTCTTCCACGGCCGCATGCAGGTGAAGGGTTTGTTTTTACGCCTGAAGCTTCCCTCTTCATAGTCATACCGTTGATACGTTTGGTTCCCGGGCGCAAAATAGCTGTCCAAGCTTTTACCTAAGGCCGGAGGCATATCCACTGTTTTAACCGCAAAAAAATCCACGCCGAGCTCCTCGGCCAGCCGATGGGCCAAAGGCAACTCCTTCTCATTGTGCTGCATGACGACAAACCTGAGGGTCAGGCGCGGGATTCGAGAACCTTTCCTTTTTTTTGTCTTGACAACAGTCTTGACGTTTTCCAGCACGCTCTCGAGGTTCCCGCCTTTTCGATATTGGCCATAGGTTTCCTGCGTCGTTCCATCAATGCCGAACACCAGGCTGTCAAGACCGGTATCGACGAGCCGACCTGCCGTTGCCTCGTCGAATTTCACATGGCCGTTGGTGCTGGAATGGACCACGATATTTTTGGATTTGGCATAGGAGATCATTTTGAACAGATCCGGATTCAGGAAGGGCTCGCCCCAATTCCAGAGCACGATCAAGAGCAGGTAATCGCCCACATCATCGATGAAATCCTTGAATCTGTCAAAAGAGAGCAGGCCGGCGGGCCGCGCCGCCGTCTCCGACGTCGTCAAGCACAGGGGGCAAGAAAGGTTACAGAAATTCGCCGGCTCGACCTGGGCGATGACCGGGTACCCCAGAGGCCTTGGCGGCAGAAAAAATTGGTTGAGTCCGGCCAGAAAAAAGTTATGGATTTTCTTGGGGGGAAGACATTTGACCTCGAACGGAATTCGCTCGAATTCGAATTTCAACCGGCGCCGGACGAGGATGTTCGGCAGCTCCGGAAGGATATTCCTGAATTTGAATATCTTCATCTCATTGGCCACTTGAATCGCCGGAGCCGAGCCAGCGGCTGAGATCTCTGTGGATCAGATCCTGAAGTTTCAAGATATCTTCCCGGTAGATGTTTACCAGATATTTTCTTGTTTCAGCCTTCATTTCAGCCTTGGCATAGGATTTGGCTTTCAGGGTATCCCGCCATTGAATCCATCGATCTTCCGTCAGGATGAATCGGCCAACGGCTCTGACGAAGCTTCGCAGTCGGGTTGGCGCTTCAAATAGGCGGTTGATTTTTTTTGATCTTGGAATGCCGGAAGTTTTATATCTTGTGGTGACGTCGGGGACAAAGGATGGATCGACACCTAAAAATCGGAAAATATTCTGGACGAGTGAGACCGGGTTTTTTTTCAAGTCATCAAAAAGGCAGATCTTGACGTCGCCAAAATTTTCCAGATAGGCTTTGACTCGTCGAAAGTAGAACCCGGCATCCTGATAAAACCAGATCTGCCTCCAGCCATCGCGCCTTCTCTTTTCTTCTTGTTCCAAGCCCTCCTCGAAAGACAAAAACTCCCTGTTTTCGCTGATGAGAAACGCATAAGCCGAGAATGCTCTTTCCGCCGGGTTTCTGAGCGAGATGATGATCTTGGGATTCCCCAGATACTGTTGGATGTAAGGAATGGCCTTCTTAGAATGATATAGGTTTTCCGTGCTGGCTTCGCCAATCGCCTTGCTCTTCCCCGCCTTTTCGAAGAGCCGGCAATAATCATCAAAATCTTTATAGTATTTTTTTTTGTCGTCTCCGATGCCCTTTTCCGGGACCGGATTGAATTGGGCGAGGAAGAAGCTGGGCTCCTTGATCCTGCTCATAAAGACATCCGGGTGTTCTTTCAGGTAATGGTAAAGGGACGTTGTGCCGCACCTGCTCGCTCCGACGATCAGGAAATTCGGCAGCCTTATCGTCCTGTGTTTTTTCATGAACGGGCTACTTTTTTCAAGGTCAAAGCGAGGATGTTTTTTTCGGCTCAGCCAAGACGAGTTCTTGAGATTGTTACGTCTTTTTCAGGTGACGTTTC
>JAPKZH010000529.1 GCA_026393905.1 Candidatus Aminicenantota bacterium | reverse complement strand
TCGCAATTTATCAAGCGGGCTGAGGGCGTCGCAGACCTGGGAAGCCGGCTGGGCGAAAAAGTCGGCACCTACAGCAAAGGCATGGTCCGAAAGCTGCTGCTGGGAAGAGCCCTGATGACCCGTCCCGCCCTGGCCATTCTGGACGAGCCCACGTCCGGACTGGACGTTATCAACTCCCTGGAAGTCCGGGAGATCATCAAGCGCTATGCGCGTGAGGGCATCTCGGTCCTCCTTTCCTCACACAACATGCTGGAGATCGAGTTTCTGTCCGACCGCGTGGCCTTGGTTGACAAGGGCCTGATCCTGGATGCCGGAACGCCGCGGGGACTGAAAGAAAAATACCAGGCTGAAAATCTCGAAACCGTATTCAGGAGCGCCGTCCGATGAAAAATTTCCGCAATCTTCTCTTCAAGGAAATCAAGGATATGCTCACCGCCCAGCTGATCATCTCTCTGCTGCTCATGATGGCCATTTTTTACTTCATCGGAGGGATTACCAAAAAAGAAGCCGAAAAGGCCGCCGGAAAACAGAAAATCTCCATCCTCGATCAGGACAGCTCCGAATTTTCCCAGCAGCTGCTGGCCGGGCTTCAGACGATGAATTTTCAGGTGGAAAAGATCAACGCCGCCGACCAAGCGGCTGCGGTCGACATCGCCCGCGCCGGGGACACCAATCTCCTCGTCGTCATTCCGCAGGGTTTCGGGGAATCCGTGGCCAAATTCGAAACCAAGGAGATCCAAACCTACACGTTCATGAGGAATTTCTCGATCATGGGAACGAGGACGTCCGGCATCCTCAAGGGCGTCATTTCGGCCATCAACGGCTACCTGTCCGACGACTTCCTAAAGAAGAAAATCCCCGAATTCAACCCTCAGAACGTCAAGAATCCGATTAAAAGCAAAGACTTCATCATCATCAAGAGCCGGATGGCCGAAGGCTCGGCGGCGATGATCGCCGGCTTCGTGGCTTCCCAATCCATCATCATCCCCGTCATCCTGATGATGATTCTCATTTACTCATCCCAGATGGTCATCTCCGCCATCGCCATGGAGAAACAGAACAAAACCCTGGAAACGCTGCTGACTGTGCCCATTTCCCGGGCCACGATCGTCTCCGCCAAAATGCTCGCCGCCGGACTGGCCGGATTGCTTTCGGCCGCGATCTATATGGTGGGGTTCCGCAGCTATATGGGCGGCGTGATGGGCGGCATAGCTAACGCACCCGGCGTCTCCCAGGTCGTTCAGAAGCTCGGCTTGGCTCTCGACGCCAAAGCCCTCGTTGTCCTCGGGGTGTCGCTTTTCTTCGCCATTCTTTGCGCGCTGGCCTTGGCCACCATTCTTGGTGTCCTGGCCGAAGATTTCCGCAGCGCCCAGAGCCTGATCATGCCTATGATCTTTCTAATTATGATCCCTTATTTTATCTCGATGTTCACCGATCTGAAATCCCTCCCTCTGCCCGTGAAGATCTTCCTCCTGGCCATTCCCTTTTCCCATCCCTTCCTGGCGACGCAGAATATTTTTCTTGAAAACTACGGAGCCGTCTTTTTCGGCATTCTCTATATGGCGCTTTTCTTTACCGTCATGGTCGTGATCGCGGCCCGCATCTTCTCCACGGACAGAGTCTTAACCATGAAACTTCGCTGGCGAAAGAAGAAAGTCGTATTGTAAGACGGGACGAATCAACGATCAGACGTCTCTTTGGATGACGAAAAAGACTATCATCTGAACCTGGCGGGAATGGAGAAATGAGAGCAGCTCGGCATCTGACGCTCCTGGCGCTTTTTCTTATCCCTGTTCTAATCGGACAGGCTCGGGTCCAAGAAACCAAAAAAGAAACCCTGGCTCAACAAAATCCTGCCAGGTTCCAGCCGAACATAAAAATTCTGAGTTCCGTCAAAGAATATCAGGACGTCCGCTGGTGCGATTTGACAAAAATACAGGCCCCGCTCACGCTTGATCTCATCTCCTCGTTCACGTTCAATCTGGATACAAAATTCGGGACGTTCACGGACATGAGCCGCACGACATTAGAAAAGGGCAAGAACCCGGGTCTCGGCGTGCGGTCGATTCATAAAAAGGGAATCACGGGCCGAGGCGTGAATGTGGCCATCATCGACCAAAATCTCTGCCTTAACCATCCCGAATTCAAAGGAAAGGTCGTCCAATACAAAGACGTCGGCTGCGAGCGGCCGCCAAGCCGCGGGAGTATGCATGCGCCGG
>JAPKZH010000158.1 GCA_026393905.1 Candidatus Aminicenantota bacterium | reverse complement strand
CTCAATAACTTGGGGGCGTTGAGCGGACAGGATGGTGGGGAAGACCTGTATCTCCGGTGGTTTATGGGGCTTAGCATTTATTCTTCTAGAAGATTGTCGGGGCAAAATCCCGCTACTTGTCTTCGGGCCATTCGCCCTGATTGCGGCGGAGAAGAGCGCTAATTTCTTGACACATGCCGGCGGCCGGGAATACGATAATTTCATGAGGGGAAAGGTTGATTCTAAGTTCGGAGCCGGCGAGTTCATGCCGCTCGAAAAAAAGGAATCACCATCCATCGAATTCGGGAGGGCAATCCTAATTAGGGATTGATAAGGAGGAAACATGAACGCTACATTGCCAAAAACAGAACAAATCAATCTTGACATTGCCCCGGTCGATTTTGAGGTTTACCAGCTCAATCGTTTTGGCCAGAGATTCGGCAAACAGTCGCTTAAAATAGACCGCGAAGGATTCCGTTTGATTGACAATAAGGGGAGAACCGTATCGACTGTCGGCTGGAATAAATTAGGGGAGTTTAAGGACAAGGTCCGCGAGAAGGGGAGGTTTTCGTATTTCGGGATCGTTAGCACCGCGCTAAATGACGTGCGAACGATTATCAGGGTCGGCTTAGGTGATGACCCGAGCGAACGTGAAAAACTAGCCGCTATATTCGATAAGCTACCTCAGGATGTGTTTGGCCCCAGATGCCCTTCTTGTGGCGGGGCCGTTATTGAAAACGTTTGCAAGAACTGCGGCCAGACTCTAAGCGGTCAGAGGCGCCGTAAGGGGCTAAACGTGCTCTTAATCGGAGCCATAATTCTGCTAATCGGCATCGTTCTAACTAGCACGTCTTCCAATCCGATTTACGTCTATCCGGTAGCTCTGGGTGCCGGCATGGTAATAGCGGGTCTGATTGGCCTGATTTCGGGCAAGCGGGTTTAGCATTCCGCGCAGCACCGCCGGATATGTTGGATGCCCGAATTCTCCATGTCCGAGTTTAACACGGCTAGTCAAGCAAAAGGCTCGTAACTCACAGTAATCAAAAAGGATGAGTCATTTTTCTGTAATTACTCAATCAGATCCTATCTTTAAGCCTTTCAAGATCTTTATTTCCATCGCCCTGCTCCGGCCTCTTATCGAAAAGATGAAAAGCGTCGCCTCGGAAGTCGTGCTGTACGGAAGCTGCGCCAGAGGCGAGGACGCGTCCAAAAGCGATGTGGATTTGTTCATCATTTCGGAAGACAAAGAAGAGGCGCTGCGGCTTATACGGGGCCATAGGTTCTTAAAAGGCTTCGATCACCTAAAGATTGAGTCCGTCATTCTTTCTGCCGTGGAACTGCTTAAAAGTGAGAAAGACGACAAAGAATTTCTGTCTCTTGTCAGGGAGGGGATAGTCCTCTGGGATAAGACGGAAGATGAGGCAGAAATTCAAGGATTGTCTGAATCGCGGCAAGATTATTCTATTTCCCCAAGGAAAGCGCCTCGTCGATAAGGAACTGAATTCAGCCCGAAGCGATCTGGAAGATGCGGAATTCGGGTTTGCCCATAGCCGATACAAGTGGGCGATCATCCAAGCCTACTATTCAATGTATCACTCAGCTCGCGCTTTAGTATTTTCCAAAGGCTACAGGGAGAAAAGTCATTTTTGTCTTTATGTTGCGCTCCAGGAACTCTTCGTTGAACAAGGTTTGTTAGAAGTAGACCTTGTAGAATCCTTTCATGGTTCGATGAGAATGCGGGAGAGCGCAGATTACCGAGACAATTTTTCGCAAGAAGGGGCCCTCCTTGTGATCGAAAGGGCGGAACAATTCTTGATTAAGACTGGGAAAATTTTGAGCTTAGCGTAGGAAGTTCCGCAGGCGATCCTTGGCGCGGCCGCGCGGACCGGCCGATATGACGACATGACGGCCGTGGCGCTCCGGATTCGGTGAATTGGCCGAAAA
>JAPKZH010000442.1 GCA_026393905.1 Candidatus Aminicenantota bacterium | reverse complement strand
GGTGAAAACGCAAAAACGCAGTGGGCCTACAAACAAGCCTTCGCCCGAGAGGCAGAAAAGAGGTCCTTGGCCTTGTCGGAAGCCGCCTTGAAAAAACCGATGCCAGCCGCCCCTCCAAAAAGCATTAGGCAGATCATCGATATTTACAACACCACCTCCTGGCCAAGGACGGATGTCGTTTTGATTCCGAAAAACCTCAGCGGATCCGGCGACTTGGTGAAGGATGAGAGCGGCAAGCCTGTTCTCTCCCAGCGTCTCTCGAGCGGAGAGCTGGCCGTCTTCGTCGGCGATGTGCCGCCGTTCGGCGCCAAACGCTACTCGATCGAGAAAGGAAAACCTCTGGAGCGGGGCGCCGCCCGGGCGGAATCAAACCGTTTGGAAAACGGCCTGATTTCCGTCTCCGTCAACCCCAAAACGGGAGCCCTGTCCGGATTCAAGTGGAAAACGCATAAAAACATTGAATTCGTCGACGGATCCAAAGGCTCCGGGCTGAACGAATATCTCTATGTCCCTGGAAAAGACCCGAAAAAAGCCCGGGGAGCAAGCCGGGTCAGGATATCGGTCAAAGAGCCCGGCCCGCTCGTGGCCTCGTTGTTTATTGAATCCGACGCGCCCGGCAGCAAAAACCTGAAAACGGAATTGAGGATCTGCGATAGCCTAGATCGCCTAGACATCATCAATCTTTTGGATAAAGCGAAAGTCCGAGAAAAAGAGAGCGTCCATTTCTCCTATCCGTTCAAAATCCCTGCCGGCTCCCTCCGGCTGGATCTGGGCTGGGGGATCATCCGGCCGGAATTCGACCAGATTCCCGGGTCCTGCAAGGACTATTTCTGCGTCCAGAATTCCGTGGACATCTCCAACTTGGATTACGGACTGACCTGGGTCAGCCTGGACGCGCCGCTCGTCGAAATCGGCCAAATCACGGATGAATCGGCCGTCGAGAAAAGCGTCCGTGCCTGGCGGACCGAGCTCGAGCCGTCACAGACGATCTACTCCTATGCCATGAACAACTACTGGCATACCAACTATAAGGCCGACCAGGAAGGCGTCGTGTCATTCCGATACTCTATTCGTCCACACCGGGGCTGGGAGTCCGCCGAAATCAAAAGGTTCGGCCTCGAGAAGAGCCAGCCGCTGATCGTGGCGCCCTCCGCCGCAAACTCAAAACCGCCCGCGGCCTCCCTGCTCGAGGTCGAGCCGTCCAGCGTGATCGTGACTTCGCTCAAGCCCGGCGCCGACAAAAAATGTTGGATCGCGAAACTGTACAATGCCTCCGGCCGTCCGGAAAATATCAAGCTCCGGGGAGCGATTTGCCGGGAAGGCTCGATATATCTGAGCAATCCCTCCGAGGATCGTCTGGAAAAAGCCCGGGATGGTCTCGTCCTTCTTCCGTTCGAGATTGTGACTTTGAGGATCGAAAAATAAATCCTAAAGATCCAGCCGCAGGCCGAGTGCCCAGCTGCTTTCGGTGAAAAAGGAAAACTCCGAGACCAAGGCCAGGTGCCGGCTGAGATGCCAGTTGAAGCCGAGCATCATGCTGAACAAGCCCTTTCCCTTGGCTTCGATTTCCCGGTCAAGGACAAGCGGCTGGAACGTGCCGGAGATTTTGCTGAATTTGAAGCCGAAATAGCCGGCAAACTGAAAAATCCGCAACCCAAAATCCAGACTGCCCTGGTACTTTGTCAGGCCGAATTTCTCATACTCTTCATTTTTGGAGGACTGGAGACGGGCCACCTGGAAATCCAGGCCGATGCCGCCCCGGACATTGATGTCGCGACCGTCTTGCTCGGTGATGTCCACCTCTCCGACCATCATATACTTCAGCCCGGCGCCGTAATAGAGGTGCCTGCCGTCCTGGATATAAGAATTAGGAAAATCCGAGGAGCCAAAAAAACCGTAGAGATAGACATAATCCGTCGGCCTGAAACCGACGGTCGCTTTATAGATGTCCCGGCCGATTTCCTGTCTGGCGCCGGCCAGGCTGAAATCCCGAGAGAGGTGCTCGTAGGAAAGCTGGAGGGAAAAAGAGGAAACGTCCGCCGCCGTCCCCACATCCTGGGCGGGTGAAACCAGGGGAGCGAAAAGCACACATGCCGCGAGAAAGAAATATTTATTCATGGCCACCTTCCGATTCGAAACAATCCAGATGTTCGGTCTCGTCTCACTAGATAAAACGAAAAGCCGGACAAAAAGGTTTATGGATGCCCGGACCGGTTTAATGGAGTAAGTCCGCTTTTATACGGCCTCGTTGATCATCCGGATCTCTTTGAACCTGCAGAAATAGCCCATTTCCTTGGCGATGTTTCCGTAGCAGGTCTGCCGGTGGAGCCCGCTCGTCCAGTTCTGCCAGAGCTTTTCCGCGTCGCCGTCCACTTTGACGGTGATCTTCGTCCGGCAGCCCCTGTCGTCCGAAAGGGCGACCGGAGTTTCGAGGATCGAGCCCGTAAAATAGCGCAGCTGATCGGTGCCGATCAAAACAGCTTGGGTGACTCTTTCGCCGAGGCGCATCTTGACCTGGGGGACAACCCCTTCCTGACGCTCCATGACCGACCTCAGCTTATAAGAGGCCGCCGGCCCGTTCGGGCCATCCATTTTCGGCGTCCCCATGCAGTGGGCAAGAATGATGCTTTTCTTGGATTCATCCATGGTCGGGTCACTGACGAATCCCGGTTTTCCGGCCAGCCCCTGGAATAGGATATGGGTCATGGCACAGCGCAAATCCGATTCGCAAATGCCGCCCCAGCCCATGTTATTGAGCCGGGCGAACCCGAGACAGGGATAGGCCGGCAGCTTGATCGTTTTATCCCACATGCTCCCGTAGCAGTCCACGGTCATGACCGTCGCCTCTTCCGCATCCAACAGTTTTTCGAAAGCCAGGGCCAGCTTCGCCGACTTGAAGATATCGTCCTTGGCGGGCTCGACAACCTTCTCCGCCTGTCGAATCCATAACTCAGTTTCGGCCTTCGCCTCCCCGTCGCTGATGCCGTTATAGACATCGATCATCTGTTCAAGGCCGATGGGCTTGATCTCCGTCCCGAATTTCTGCCTAACTTTTCCGGCATACTCCGTGAAGTTGTTTGTGGTGAGGTTCAGGATCTTGCCTTCCCGGAAATGATGGATCGCCCGGAATGGCCGGACGGCGACGGCCAGCTGCCGGAGATCGCTGCTCAGGATGCACTCCATCCTTGCGCCCAGCGGCTGCTTGCGCAAGTCGCCGAACATGACCCATTCATGCCCGGAATAGGGAATGGCAAAAACCATGGTCGGCCTCTCCGCTCGGAGGATTTCCTGGAGGACGGACCATATTTCAATATTGAGATGAATGACCAAAATCCCATCCACGGCCAGGAGCCTGTCCCGAAGGCCCTGGACCTGTTCTGGAGAAGTGACCAGCTCATCGACGGCAAATTCCACGTCGGCCATTTCGTTCTTCAGTTGGGCGAAGGCATTTTCATAAACCCCGATTTCCTTTTTGAGATCGAGGTTTGGTTTTGGCCAACGGCCTTGAGAAGATCCCATGTAGAGCCTAGCCACCTTGACTTTTGAGCGCCGGTTGCCCGGGCTGATCAGCTTCGTTTTCCCCTGGGCGGCCCCGAGCGGCCATAATCTCGGGCCGCAAAAATAAAAAGCGCTCCCGGCCAAGGCCAGCTGGAGAAAATCTCTCCGTTTGATGTCATGACTCATGTCGGCCTCCATATTTTATGAATTCAAAAATTTACTTCTCTTCGGCTCCGGGCCATCACCGGCCCGCGTCTCTTTTTCTTCGCACTCTCTCCCGCCGGCGATCGGCCGTCGGGCCGGACCTACGCCAGCCCGCCATCCCTGTAGCCGGGCTGCATCCAGGGAAGGCTTTTATGCTCGAAGAAAGGATTCAGTTCGGCCCGGATTTTCTTCATCTCTTCGGCATCCATGGTCTTGAAATTCTTCAAGATCTCGATATTGCTTTTGATGACGTCCACGCTGTCCGTCCCAATCACGGCGGCATGGACAAGAGGCAGGCTTAAGGCGTAGCGGATGAGCTGCTCGGGCGTGACGGTTTTGATAGTCTCTCTCGGCCGGATGGCTTTGATGATCATCACTCCCATTTTTTTCTGGGCCGCGGCGGGGATGGCGTCCCGCTCCATGTCCCCTTTGCGCTCGGCATAGTGGTTCAAGGCGATGAGCATCGTGTCGAAATCATAGCGGTTGACCATGGCTTTCATGACCTCGGCCGACATGTGCCCGGAGAATCCGATGAAACGGGTGGTTTTTTCGTCTCGCGCTTTGAGCAGGACCTTCAGAACGCCGTCTTTCGCGCCGATCCTCTCCACTTCTTCCAAGGTAGAAATGTTATGGATCTTGAGGAGGTCCAGCTTATCGGTCTGCAGCCGCTTCAGGCTTTCTTCGAGGTGCCGCATGCCTTCGTCATAGGTCCGCTTCTGGATTTTTGTCGACAGGACGACTTCTTTACGTCTGGTTTTCAAAACCAGTCCGAGCCGCTCTTCGCTTACGACCTTATCGGTCCCGTAATCATGGGCGGTATCCCAATAATAGAACCCGTGGTCCAGGGCATATGTCAAAATCTCAATGCTTTTTTCCGGATCCTGGACCGCGCAGAACCGGCTGCCGCAGCCGATGCCGATGCGCGGGACGACAAGGCCTGTTTTCCCCAGGATGACCGTCGGAAGCCCCTTGGCATCATGGACGACTTTTCCGGCGGACAACAGTTCCCGGGAGGAGCCAAAAGCCCCGAGTGCAGCCGTGGAGGCCGCGCACGTCTTCAGAAAATCGCGGCGATTCATGCCTTTATTTTTCATGGAACCCCCTTCATTTTTTGAACGTGTTTCCCCAAAGTTTGATATCGGCAAAACTGCCCGTGTCATCGAACG
>JAPKZH010000580.1 GCA_026393905.1 Candidatus Aminicenantota bacterium | reverse complement strand
ACTCAAGCTTTTGACCGCAGCCAGCAGAATGTCGCGGTCCTTGAGGATTGTCTCCCGCCAGGGCAGGAACGTGGACCCCTGCCGGGTGACCAGACAGATCCTGAATTCATTGGGGATTTGAACATCCACGATCTTTTTATTGTGGATCTCGGGTCCGGCCAGAAACTCGATTACCTCCAGGTCCCCCCGGATGAGCAGGTGCTGGCCGACGCCCTCGATCAATCTGTCCATGATGGCCTGGACCATCATCCCAGTGCCGCTGATATAATCGATGCCGAGGAATTGCATCGTCCGTTCCCGTTCAGGGAGATAAAGACGGGCCACGACTCTCGGAACATGATAGAGCCGTGAAGCGATCTCGGCCGACATCGTATTGGCGCTGTCCGAGTTTGTCACGGCGGCAAAGGCCTCACATTTTTCGATCCCGGCCTTTTGAAGAAGTTCTTCATCGTAGCCCAGCCCGCGCAAACTGATACCGTTGAATGTCGTTCCCAGGCGTTTGAAAGCCTCTTTGTCTTTATCGATGACGACAACGTTATGGCCTTTTTGGGAAAGGGCCATCGCCAGGCTGGAGCCGACACGGCCGCATCCGAGGATAATGATATACATGGGATCTTCCTCAACGCGGAGATGATATTATAAACGATTTAAGAAATGCAAACAGATTCGGCACACAGACTCCTTAGCTTGTCTTGACAAGGCACTTTTGCTAAAATACCCCCGGATTTGAGAGCTCATTAGATCGAGAAAGAGCACCTGCCGATTGGGTCGATTTCCCTTAAACTATAGAGAACAAATAAGATGAATGAAGTATCTGAACAGAAAACGAGGTCAGCCGGAACCATCCATGACTGACGAGAATTCGCTGTTTTATAAGATCAAACATGCGCTCATCGGCAAGCCGCGGAGCATCAGGGACCCCGGGCTTTTTCACAAGCTGGCGCTCATTCCGCTCCTGGCCTGGATCGGACTCGGGGCCGACGGGCTTTCCTCGGCGTCCTATGGTCCCGAAGAAGCTTTTAAGGCCCTGGGCAAGCACACCTATCTGGCGATCTTTCTGGCCTTAGCCACGGCCACCACGGTCATCATCATTTCATATGCCTATTCCCGCATCATCGAATATTTTCCCTCGGGAGGCGGCGGCTACATCGTCGCCACCCAAACGCTCGGCGAAAAAGCGGGGGTCGTTTCGGGATCGGCTCTGCTCGTGGATTATATGCTGACGATTACGGTGTCCATCGTCTCCTGCGGCGACGCCATTTTCAGTTTTTTCCCGCCTTCCTATCAGTCTTACAAAGTCGCTTTCGAGATTTTCGCGATTATCTTCCTGGTCGTCCTTAACCTGAGAGGCGTCAAGGAATCCGTCACTATCCTAGCGCCGATTTTCGCCGTATTCGTCATTGCCCATGTCATCATGATCGGCTACGGAATATTTTCCCATGTCCCGCAGATCGGGGCGGTCGCCCATGCCGTCCGGTCGGATTTCAAGCTTGGCCTGGCGACGCTCGGCGGAGGCGGCATGCTCCTCTTGTTTTTGAAGGCCTTCTCCATGGGCGGCGGAACTTATACAGGAATCGAGGCGGTCTCCAACGGCCTCCAGATCTTGCGCGAGCCCCGGGTCCACAACGGGAAAAGGACGATGCTCTATCTCTCGACGTCCCTTGCAGTCACGGCCGGGGGGATCCTGGTCTGCTACTTGCTCCTGGGGGTCGAGCCTGTGGCAGGACGCACGCTCAATGCCGTCCTGGCCGGCAAAGTGTTTGCCTCCTGGGGCATCGGCGGCTTCCTGGCCCTGATTACGATCTTTTCCGAGGGAGCGCTTCTCCTTGTCGGCGCCCAGACGGGATTTGTGGACGGACCGAGAGTCATGGCTAATATGGCTGTCGATTACTGGTTCCCGCACAGGTTCGCCTCCTTATCCGACCGTTTTAGCATCCAGAACGGCGTGCTGCTGATGGGAGGGGCGGCCATTTTCCTCCTGCTTTACTCCCACGGCTCTATCACGACCCTGGTCATCATGTATTCGATCAATGTCTTCCTGACGTTTTCCCTTTCCCAGCTCGGGATGTCCAGGTTTTTCATAAGGAACAGGAAAAAGGATGCGAAATGGAAAAAGCATCTTCCCGTCCATCTTCTGGGCCTGGTTGTCTGTCTGACCGTCCTCATCATCACCTCGATTGAAAAATTCGCCTTGGGCGGTTGGCTGACCTTTCTGATCACGTCGGTCGTGATCGTCCTCTGCTTCCTGACGCGGGCTCATTACAATAAGGTCCGCGGCGGCGTCAGAGAGCTGGACGACCTGCTTTTGAATCTGCCCGTGAAAGGCCCGGTCAACACGGCGCCCGTCAATCCCAAAGAGATGACGGCCATCCAACTGGTCAACGGCTATAATGGTTTCGGCGTTCATACATTCCTCTCGGTGACCCACAGTTTTCCGGGTGTTTACAAGAATTTTATCTTCGTCTCCGTAGCCGAGGTGGATGTGGGTTCGTTCAAGAGCTCGGACGCTGTTTCCTGCCTGGAGGGCGGGGTTTGCGATTGCTTGAGAAAATATGTGGAGCTGGCCCGGAAACTCGGCTTTGCCGCCGATTTCCAGTATGAGATGGGAACGGACATCGTCCAGACGGCCAGCCGGCTTGTCGAATCGATCGTCAAAAAATTCTCGAGATCCACGGTCTTCGCCGGACAATCCGTCTTCCGCCAGCCGGGCCTCATTCATAGGATCATGCACAATGAGACGGCCTTCGCCATCCAGCGGGAACTGCGCTGGAAGGGCATAACGACGGTCATCCTGCCGATCCGTATTAATATATAGAGGCAAAGTTAAGCCTGCCTCCTGAAATCTGTCGGAGGAATGCCCATGGCAGCCAAGAAACTTTACCGGTCTTTAATCCAGAAAATGGTGGCGGGCGTCTGCGGCGGCCTGGCCGAATACTTTGATATCGACGTCTCGATCATCCGCCTCATCTTCATCGCCATCGCCCTGGCCAGCGCCCTGATCCCCATGTTCATTTTCTACATCATCGCCTGGATCGTCATCCCCACCCAGCCTACTCCTCCTCCTAAAGAGGATAAAGCTCCCGTAGCATAATCAGGACAGTGCGTAGGGTTGGAAGCCGACGGGTGGCGAGGCTCGGGGGCCCGCAATTTTCCCTCGGCGAGGGACAAGCGATTAAAGTAGAGTGGGGTGGCGCCGACCAGGGCGCCCAGATGCCCGAAGCGAATGGGACCCTCGTCAGGGTGAAGAGCGAGGGCAGCTGGGCTGGTCGGTGACAGGACCCCAAATGGGGAGCGAGGCCGTCTCCGGATCGTTTCCCAGACCACTTTTTTTCACACGAAATGGTAGAGAACCCCTTGAATAAATGCTTGTCCAGAGCCGAGTTTCTAATTGACTTAGGGGCGCATATCCGATATAAACTATTCATCTTGGGCGGACAGCCATGATCGAGAAACCGGACATCACATCCAAACACATCGCCCTGGAGGGAGTGTTCAAGTCCGGAAAAGCGAAGCTGGCGGCCCTGCTGGCCCAAAAGATCGGCGGCAAGGTCATCCTGGACAAGACTGAAAACCCCTATCTCAAGGATTTTTATGACGAAAAAGAGGGCGCCGCCTTCCTGGCCCAGCTTGTCTTCCTGGTCAACCGCTACCATCAGCAGGTCCGGCTCATCCAGAGGGACCTGTTCGAGGAGCGGATCTTCTGCGATTACATCTTCGAGAAAGACAAGATCTATGCCTACCAGACGCTCTCCGACGAGGAGCTCGTCGTCTATGAAAGGATCTACGGTGTGCTGGCCGAGCGCGTTCCCAAGCCCGACCTGGTCGTCTATCTGCAGATCTCGCTGCCGACCCTCCTGCGGAGGATTGCCAAGGACGGCAACGCCCTGGAAAAGAACATCTCCGAAAAATACCTCCAGGACCTGATCGAGGCGTTCGATTATTTTTTCTTCAACTACCAGGCCACGCCGCTGCTCGTGATCAAGTCCGACGAGCTGGACTTGACCAGCGAAGCGGACATCGAGGACGTGATCGAGCAGATCGGCCAGATGAAAAAAACGCCCCTGTTTTATGTTCCGCAGAGCTACGTCGGCAAAGACATGAAAAAAAGATGACGAGCGGTTGATTTGAACCGCTCGAGAGGGATCCCAGGGGGAGTCGCCCCCTTGGTCGCAGGGTGATTATATTGGCGCGAAAATTCATCGCAAAATGCTCCTTGGAAGGAAGGCAGTGAGCGAAGCGACCGTTGGAAGGAAAACCCTGCCAAGGGTTTCCGTCCAAGAGTGTCCGGCCGGGTCTTCCCGGCGCCCGTTGGAAGGGGTCTTCCCCTCCAAATTGACTTTACCCCAATCCCGCGTTCAAGGCGGGATGGGGAGAAAGGAAAGACCATGGCCGCAAACAACAACCAAAGGGTGACCATCCCCGCTCTGCAGTCCAAGAAGGAGAACAAGGAGAAAATCACGGCCCTCACGGCCTATGATTTTCCGATCGCCAGGATTGTGGACGATGCGGGGATCGACCTCGTCCTGGTCGGAGATTCCCTGGGAATGGTCGTCCTGGGCTATGACAATACCATGCCCGTGACGATGGATGAGATGATCCACCACACCAAGCCCGTCGTCCGGGCCGTTAAAAGGGCTCTGGTCATCGGGGATATGCCCTACTTCTCCTTCCATCTGTCCACGGAAGAGTCTGTGTTCAATGCTTCGCGTTTCATCAAGGAGGCGGGCGCCCAGGGCGTCAAGATCGAAGGCGCATCAAAGAAACGGCTGAAGCTTATCGAGAGCTTGGTGGAAGCGGAAATTCCCGTCATGGGCCATGTCGGCCTGACGCCCCAGTCCATCCATCATATCGGCCAGTTCAAGGTGAAGGGAAGCGAGAAGGGGGAGGCCCGGAAAGTGATCCAGGACGCCGTCAACCTGGAAAAAGCGGGCGTGTTTGCGGTCATCCTGGAATGCATCCCCATGGAATTGGCGGGGATCATCACCGAGAAATTGAAGGTTCCGACGATCGGCATCGGGGCCGGGCCCCGGTGCGATGGGCAGATCCTCGTCTTTCACGACCTGGTCGGCTACTCCAGCGGCTACCTTCCCAAATTCGTGAAAAAATACGCCGACCTGCATGGGATCATCAGCCAAGCCGTGGGAAAATATAAGGAGGACGTCCAAAAAGGCGTATTCCCTGACGATGAGCATTCTTACCATCTCAAACCCGAGGCGGCCCGCCTCTTGAAAAAAATTCGCAAAGCATGAAGATCATCAAGACGATTCCGGAGATGAAGGCCGCCGTTGGGGAACACAAGTCTGCAGGCCGGACAATCGGGCTTGTGCCGACCATGGGCTTTCTCCACGAAGGGCACTTCAGCCTTGTCCGGGCCGCCCGAAAAAAGGCCGACGTGACCGTGGTTAGTATTTTCGTCAATCCCGCCCAATTCGGGCCGAAAGAGGATTTAAAGACTTATCCCCGGGACTTAAACCGGGATTCGGTCATGCTCGAAAAAGAGGGCGTGGACTATGTGTTCCATCCCGAGGCCGGCGAAATGTACCCCCATGGGTATAAAACCTATGTCGAAGTCCGGGATCTGCAGGAAAAGCTCTGCGGCCGCTCTCGGCCGGAGCATTTCCGGGGCGTTTGCACGGTCGTGCTCAAGCTGTTTCAGATCGTCGGCCCGGATATCGCCTTTTTCGGACAGAAAGACGCCCAGCAGGCGATCATCCTCCGGAAAATGGCCCAAGACTTGAACCTGGATGTTCAGGTCGAGATCATGCCTATTGTCCGCGAGGCGGACGGCCTGGCCATGAGCTCGCGCAATACGTATTTGAGTCCGGAAGAACGGGCGGCGGCGCTTGTTCTGGCCAAGAGCCTTGAAGCGGCCAAGAGGCAGATCGATCATGGCGAGCGGAGGGCCGGGGTTATCCTCGGCGGGATGAAGGCCATGATCGGCGAAGAGCCGTTGGCCAGGATCGATTATGTTGAAGCCGTGGACATGGAGGACCTCGATCCCGTCAAAAAGATCGTCAAAGGGACGCTCATCGCCCTGGCTGTTTTTATCGGCCCGACCCGATTGATCGATAACATGATTGTAAGTTTAGAAAGGTAGAAATCCATGAGAAGAACATTATTGAAGTCGAAGATTCAAAAAGCCGTGGTCACCGACGCCAACCTGGATTATGAGGGAAGCCTGGGCTTGGATGAAGGCCTGATGAAGGCGGCCGATATGATTCCCTACGAAAAAGTCCATGTCTACAACATCGCCAACGGCGAGCGGTTTTCGACTTACCTTATCAAGGAAGCCGAGAATTCCGGCAAAATCGCGATCTACGGCGCGGCCGCCCACAAGGCCGGCCGGGGCGACGAGCTGATCATCGTCTCTTTTGTCCAGCTGGATGAGGACGAGGTCGAATTCTTCATGCCCAAGGTCATCATCCTGGACGGAAAAAATAAAATCAAAGAAGTACGATAGACAATCCGTTGCGATCCAGAAGGGCTAACCGCTTCGCCGCCGATCATCCCCACGTTGGTGATGGAAAATGTGCCGCCTTTGAGGTCGGCCAGCTCCAGGCGACGGGAGAGGTCGCTTTTGACCCGCCCTTCTTCATCCAAAATCTGAAGCATCTCCCCCTTGAGAGGATCGAAGTTTTCTATCATGGCTCCTCTTTATTTTGTCGCCCACTCCTTGAGCTTCTCATACTCCACCTCGCCGCAAATGGTGTCGTTGGTTTCGGTGTTAAAAAACGTGGGGACCCTCAGCTGGCCGCCGCATTTGGGCGTAAAGATTGGCCTGTAAGAACGCATCAGGTCGGCATTCTTTTCATCATGCCAGACTTCAAGTCGCTCGATGGACAAGCCGGTTTCCTTCTCCAGCCTGTCGACGAGAGGCATCATGGCCTTGCAGTGGGGGCATTCCCTTCCGTGGAACATGACGTGTTTTTTCATGGGTTCACCTCTGATGTTTTTGGTCTTTTAATAAAAAGCCCGCACCAACATTCTCCCTTGTCCAGGCCCTTATAGGTTTCATGGATCTGGAAGTTGCAGGGGCAGACGATTTTTAAGTCTTCCTCTAACTCCTTGCACATGAGCCGGCAGGGGCAGTACTTCAAGCCGTGATTGCGCTCGTTGTTGAAAATGCCGTCGAAGAGCAGGTCCACCTTCGCCCTGTCCGGATTGACCATAAATTCGTTGTCTTCGGTAAATTTTTGAATGGCCGTCAAAAAATCGTCCTTGCTGAAATCCGCCTCGGCCGGCGCACCGCAGATCGTCTTGGCTTCACGGGCCGAGATCAGGACGTAGGCATTTTTCACGGCGCAGGTCGGGCAGATTTCGGGGGGCTTGACCCCGTAATGGATATCATTGCAGACATAGCAGCGCCAGAATTTTATCATGGCTGTTCCCTCCTCAAAAAGCCGATAAATTTTTGAGACTCAAGATCCAGTCCCGGAGGGCCTGAATATCGGCGCCTTTATGGATTGTGCGGAGCGTTTCAGGGCCGGTGTTCTTGTCCGCTTGTCCCATCACGGTCAGCAGGGCGAAAGCGGCGGTCAACGCCGCCAGAAGAA
>JAPKZH010000337.1 GCA_026393905.1 Candidatus Aminicenantota bacterium | reverse complement strand
GTCGACGGCAATCGCATTTCCGTAATCCGAGCCCGCTCCTCCAAGAAATGTCGAGAAAACCAGGGAACGTCCCGTCGAGTCTATTTTTGTCACAAACGCATCGTAGACATAATAGCCGGACCACAGATAGCCCCCGCCTATGGATGAATCAAATGCATTTTGCATCGGAAAATCCGCCGAGTAGGTCGTCCCCGTCACGTAGGCGGCGCCGCCGGCATCCACGGCGACATCGGAGCCCACATCGCTTTCACTCCCACCGAGGAAGGTGGAATAGGCAAGGGAATTTCCTGCGGGCGTGAACTTTGTCACGAAGACGTCGCGGTTCCCATTGGCCGTCGAATCATAGGCACTGAAAAAAGGAAAATCGGAGGATTCGGTAAATCCTGTGACATAAGCGGAGCCGAAGCTATCGACTGCGATGCCGGCGCCGGAATCATTGCCGGTTCCGCCGAGAAAGGTCGAGTAGGCCAGGGTATTGCCGGCCGGCGAGAGTTTAGTCACAAAGGCGTCATTAGCGCCATTCCAGGTCGGATCGTAGGCATTCTGGACGGGAAAATCGGAAGAATAATACGTGATTCCTGTGACGTAAGCGGAGCCGCTGCTATCGACGGCAATGCTGCTTCCTGAATCGCTGCCGTTTCCTCCAAGATAAGTCGAATAAACCAGGGCGTTTCCGGCCGGTGAGAATTTCGTGATAAAGATATCAACGTTGGTATTCCAGGTCGAATCGTAGGCATTTTTAACGGGAAAATCAGGTGAGACGGTGGTTCCTACAACATAAGCCGAGCCCAGGTTGTCCACGGCAATGTCATAGCTTTGATCCCTGTCGGACCCTCCGAGGTAGGTGGAATAGACTAAAACCACCGGGTCGATCGTCAAGGGATAGCGTCTATCATAAGATTCAGCTTCAAAGCCATAGGTGTCGCTTTCAATCCTCCTGAATTTCACTTGAACGTCGACCTTTTCCCCGCCAATCTCCTGGTAGCTCAGCGGCTTTTTGTGGATCAGCTCGCCGAACCTCGTCCACGCGATTAAATTGCCGTCTCCGTCGAGCTGCGTCTTCTGAGCATTTTGATAGGCGAAGCGAATATCTTTCACCGCGCCTCCGGGCTTCACCAGCCAATCATATTCCACCTGCTTCTCCACTCCATAAACCTTAAGGTCGATCTTTGAATAGATTTCTTTATACAGGACGGCCTTGGATGTTTGAATATTTGTCCGCCACATGTCGGGATTCCCGCCCAGGAAATAGTTCACTCTGTGCTCGGTCGGCTCCAGGGCGACGACCCCCGGAGAGGGACTGGCGTCCAAAAACCTAAGCCTGGATGCCTCGCGCCCAAATTCCGAATCGGAAAGAGGGGTGTCTGACTTCAGGATTTTAAATTTCGCTCCTTTTCTCTCTCCCTCTTTTTCATGTCTTCGGGCTGAATCGAAGACAAGCCCCTGCTTGGTCATCCACAGCGTATAGGACTGCGTTTTGGCATAGAAAAGCGCGCGCTCGTCCACCTGTCCCCTGTTGGGAATAAAATACAGCGGAATTTTGCCATATTCGAGTGCCGCCATCGACGAGACAAGATTCCTCGAATTTTTCAACGAAGGCGAGTTTGATAATCTCGGCCCCCTGGAGCCTCCGGCCGGGATCAATGCTGATCCTGCAATGACCAAGCCAAAGATGATGATTATTTTTTTCATGTGACGCACGACTTTGTCATTTTGTTTTTTTCCTTAATTGCCGGCTTCCGCCGGTGAGCTTTCTCTGCCCGTTTCATCCACCGAGGCGATCCTGTAGGTATAGAGCGCTGTCTTTTTCAGCCTCCGATCGTCATAGCCGAATGAGGTCCCGCTCGCGGACGCGTCGGCAAGCCACTGATACGTGCTGTCCGCTGCGCCTTTGACTTTTCTGTAAAGCCGATATTTTGTGATTTTTGATGTGTTTTCGGGATTGGCCGTCCAGCTCAACCGATTGATGGACTCTCTATAGAAAATGTAGTTATTTTCCAGTCTCTGGAGCATGAAATTATTCGGCGGATAAGGAGACATTAGGCGAAGCTTCGTGACGAATATATCCGTATAGCCGTTGGGGGTTGGATCATAGGCGTTTGACACTGGAAAGTCTGAAGAACTCGTGTTCCCAGTCACATAAGCATCGTGAGCGCTGTCCACGGCAATGGCCCGGCCGTAATCGACGCTGTCGCCCCCCAGGAATGTTGAATAGGCCAGGGATTGGCCCGCCGGCGAGAATTTGGTCACAAAGGCCTCGGAATAATTTTTTAATGTTGGACTGAATGCGTTGAGCACAGGAAAATCCGAAGAATATGTGGATCCGACAACATAAGCCGCGCCGTCGCTGTCAACAGCGATGCCCGAGCCGTCATCCGGCTTCGTTCCCCCAAGGTAGGTCGAATAAGCCAAAGCATTGCCTTCCGGGGTGAATGCGGCGACAAAAGCATCTTCTCCGCCATTCTGGGCGGAATCAAAGGCCTTTACAGCGGGGAAGTTCGAAGAATAGGTTCCTCCCGTTATATAGGCCGATCCGTTGCCGTCGACCGCAATGTCATTACAGAATTCCGAATCGGCGCCCCCGAGGAACGTCGAATAGACCAGGGATTTGCCGTCCGGCGCGAATTTGGTGACGAATGCATCGGATACGCCGTTATGGATTGGATCGTAAGCATTGAACACAGGAAAATACATAGAATATGTGGTGCCCGTAACATAGGCGGAGCCGGCGCCGTCGACGGCAATACCGCTGCCGTCATCTATGCTCGATCCTCCCAGGAACGTCGAAAAGGCCAAGGCGCCGCCATCGGGAGTAAACTTAGCGACGAAAACATCGGAGCTGCCGTTCCAATACGGATCATAAGCATTGACAACTGGAAAATCCGGCGAAGATGTACTTCCTGTCACATAGACATACCGGGCGGCGTCGATGGCGATGTCCGAGCCAGATTCCGTTTCAAATCCCCCTAGAAAAGTCGAATAAATAAGGACATTGCCTGATGGGGAAAGTTTTGCGACAAAGGCATCGTCATAGCCGCCATTAAAGGTCGCATCAAAGGCGTTAAAAACGGGAAAATCTGAAGAAACGGTCCTTCCTATGACATAAGCGCAACCGTCGCTATCCACGGCGATGCCGTAGCCGGAATCCCAAGCGCTTCCTCCTAGATAGGTTGAATAGGCGAGAGCGCGGCCGTCGGACGTGAACTTGGTGACAATGACATCTGAAAGGCCATGCCAGGTCGAATCAAACGGATTCGAAACCGGAAAACCTGAAGCGTCCGTCCCTCCCGTCAGATAGACGGAGCCCGTGCTGTCGACGGCGATGTCCGAGGCGCCATCTCCTCCGGCTCCTCCAAGATAGGTCGAATAGACGAGGATCATGGGGTCGATGATGAGAGGACAGGCGGGATCGTGGGCTTCGGCCTGAAATCCATAGGTATCCTTGGCGATCGTCCTGAACGCAACCTGAACCCTGCGCTCATGGCCGTCGATCATCTGATAGCTGACAGGCTTTTTATGCATGAGCCCGCCGAATTTCGTGCAGATGATTAAATTCCCGCCTTGATCGATCTCTGTCTTCATGACATTTCGATACTCGAAGCGGATATTCTCGACGGCCCCGCCGGGTTTCACCATCCAGTCATACTCTATCTGCTTTTCCACGCCATAGACTTTGAGGTCAATGTTCGGATAGAGCTCTTTATAGAGGACGGCCCGCGAGGTTTCGATATTTGTCCGCCATTTGGCCGGGTCATTGCCGATGAAATAATTCACCAGGTATTGGCATGGATCTTGAGCCGTCACCTCGGGTGATTTATTGGTATTCAAAAATATGACTCTGGACACATCTCTCTCGTATGTCGCGGCTGAAGGGCCGGGATCCGGCCCCTTTATTCTGAATCCTCCGCCTTTTCTATCCCCGGCTTTTTCCTGCCTCTTCGCTGAATCAAAGACAAGCCCTTCTTTCTTCAGCCACAGGGTATAGGACGGCGTTTTGGCATAGAATAGCGCCTGCCCATCCACCTGTCCTTTGTTGGGGATGAAATAGAGAGGCGTCCTGGCGAAATCAATACTCTGCAGCGATAAATTCCTCGAGGGACGCGGAGAAACTCTTAGATTTACGGCCCGCGTCTCTTGGCGGCCGGCACTCGTCAAGATCAGTCCAAGGATTATCGGGCCGACGAAGAAAGAGAATTTTTTCATAGCCCTTTCTCTCTTTTCAGCTTCCTGGCGGAAGAATGCTGCTTCCTCTCCTTTTAAAAAAATTGATGCGTTTGCATCAGCGGATGTCCGGGATGTCGTACTCGCCGAGCCGGAGCGGATACCGGCCGTGCTCGCGGACAAGATGGACCAGGTAATCATAATTCCCGCCCGAGACATTGCTCGGCACCGAGTGGTCGGACTGGACGATATACCCGCCCCCTTTGGCCGCGTTCAGCTTCGTCAGCGCCATCCTCTTGATCTCATCCTCCGTGCCGTAGGCCCACGTGATCACGTCCATGTTGCCGCAAAAGCCGATCTTATGGCCGTATTGCCGCCGCAGTTCGATCACGTCCAGCCCGGCCTTGGCCTCGAGCGGGTTGTAGGCATCCACGCCGATCTCGATGAAATCGGCAAAGATACGCCTGACGTTCCCGCAGCCGTGATAGATGACGGGCAAATGGTGCGAGTGGCACTCGTCCGCAATCGCTTTGACGATGGGCTTAAAATATTTACGCCAATATTCCGGCGAAAAGAAGAGGTCTTTGCGATAGGCCACATCGCCCCAGATGACCATGCCATCCAACAGCCCGCCGGCGGCTTTGATCTGAGACTTGGTCAGCCCGAGGGCAAAGTGGCCGAGGCGTTCCAAGAATTTGCCGATCTCATCCGGATAAAGCCCGATCCAGAGCATGACGTTTTCCGAGCCGATGATGCGCCACAACATCTCCTGTCCTTCGCAAACGCTGCCGTAGACGGGGAAGTCCGGATAGAGCGCCTTGACGGTCTCGACCCAGGCCGGCGAGTTCCGGGCGAAGCCGTCGCCGACGCCCGCAATCTGGTTGTCGCCCGGGCTGAAGTAGCGCCGGTCGTCCCAGGGATCATCGAACCTCAGGGCGGACAGCTTTTCCAAGGAATCGGTCTCGAATTTCAAAAAGGCGGGCATCGGGTCGGCGAATTGTTTCTTGATCACCGCTTCAAAGCCGGTGCGGACGATGATATGCT
>JAPKZH010000655.1 GCA_026393905.1 Candidatus Aminicenantota bacterium | reverse complement strand
GCCCTTGATCACTTGCCTTCGGCGAACAACCTGAGCGGATCCCGCAACAATTTCGGCGTTTCGGGCCGGGAGGAAGCGGCGACGACTGCCCTTTCATCGGCCGCAAGTGTTACCGTGACCCAGGAAACGGGCCGGCCGGCTTCGTCCCGGCCCTGAAGAGCTTTCCGGCTGACGCCGTCGACGCAGAGCTCGTCCCAAAGGCCATCGAAAACCGCCCGCCATTCGATCTTTTCGCCCGAAAGGACCGCGAAAGCCGTCTTCCGCCGGCCCTCGTGACGGACGTTGACAATGCCGTCGAATACGGGGACGTCGCGCAGTTCGGCCCAGTCCGAATCCGCCGTCAGCCTCGACCGTGTCGAGACGGTCCGGGTGCGGGCGTCGGGCTCGATGCCCATGAGCCCTGTCGCGACCGCTCCGACGAGCGCAAAGGGCACCTCGGGATATTCGCGGCGTTTCTTGGCCGGGTCGGAGAGCGCCAGGATCTCGGCGTAAGCAGCCTTGTCCTCGCCGCAGCGGTAAAAGATCTCAGGCAGGTAGGACTCAACCTCGATCCCTTCAGGCTTCCGGGCCAGGATCTTCCTGATCACGGCCTCGCGGTGGGCGCCGGCGGGGAGGAGGCCGAAATAGAGGGGGAATACATCGCTCCAGAACTGGTCTTCGAAGCCGAGACGGCCGTCGACGAAGGCGAAGTCGGCGTGTAGACCGCGGGATTCGTTCCACCACCCCGAGGCGTATCTTTCCCTCAAGCCCGCGGCCTTCGCGCGGAGCCCGACCGCCGCCCGGGCGTCCCCTCGAAGCTCCAAGATCGCGGCGTACGAATCGAAAGCCCGTGCCTCTGCCGCGATGAGGTCCGCCCCGTAAAGAGTCTTGTCCGAAAAGGGGCCCTCGTCGTAGCCGCCGAGCCCCCGGCTGCCGTATTCCGTCCGATGCTCGGGGGTCCCGTCGCCGTCGTTGTCCCAGGCTCGAATATAGTCCTCGGCGGTCGCTCTATAGAAGCGGAGGAACTCCGGGTTCTCGATATAGGCCCTGTTCCCCGTCCACAGGAACTGTCTCCAGCAGGCATCCAGGACATCGAAGTTGGCCGGCAGATTGTACCAGAAGTTCCTGTCGTTCTTGTAATCGACCGGGGCCGGCCGGTCCCACTTGTCGATCTCCCAGTACGAGCAGAAATCGCGGGCCGGGCTGATCCCCCGGGCAAACTTGCCCAGCATGTTCAGGTTGAACGCGCCGAGGCCGAGCACCTGGGCCCCGGCGGCTTGATGGGAGACGTCGCGCATGCAGAACGCGAAGCGTGACGGCAGGGCCGCCTCATACCAGTCGCCCACCGGGTCGTCGTGTGCCGAGGCCGGAAAGACGTAGTCCAGCGCCTGGGCTTTGGCCCAGACGAAGGCCGCGGTCAATTTAGCGTCGGACGATTCCATAGAGACGGGGCTGGCCGGCGGCGCGGCCGGCCGGAATCCTGACGGAGGACCTAGCCCGAGCTCAAAGGGCTTATTCCTGTCACAGACGAGGACGCCGCGGTCAAGTTCAAGTCTCGCCACTTGAAGCGAGGAGCGGTGTTTTCCGGGTTCAGTATGGTCCTTGGGGCCGAAAGGATGGGTGAAATAGAAGATGTACGCCTCGCCGCCCTGAACGACGACCTCGCCATGGCGGCCGATATCGGCGTCGTCCGGCCGCGTGCCGGGTACGTCGAGGATCGGCGCCGGCTGCTCAGTCCAGCGCGAGAGATCGTCCGAGCGAAGAACGGCCATCCCCTTCCAGCGGTCGACGAGCATCCAGTAGGAGCCCTTCCACCAGAAGACGGCGGTCCCTTCTTGGGCTGCGCCCGTGACGACGGGACCGGCGACCCGCCACCGGGAAAGATCCTCGCTGTCCGCAGCGTAGATGTGCGAGCCATGGGCCTCGTCCTTGAACCACATCCGCCAGCCCCCGTCCCGCTTAGCCATGATGAACGCATCGATCACCCGGTCGGAGCTCAGCGGGACAACGGCTTCGAATTTCCAGTGGACGAGGTCCCGGCTCTTGTAGTGGACGATGTGCCTTTCGCCGCTCCAGTCCGCCGGGACGCCCCGGACATAGGCAAGGAACATATGGAAGGTCCGGCCGTGCTCGACGAGACAGGGAGCCCAGAAAGTGTTCCGCCCCGGTTCGAACTCGAGTCCTTGGGCCGTCCCCCGGTAAGTCCAAGTCAGGCCGCCGTCGGCCGAGGAGGCGATGCCGATGTCCGTGCCGTGGCACCAGCGCATGCCGTCCTGGGCGTCGGGCGCGTTGGCCCGGCGGTTGGTATAAAGGATCCACCAGGCCCGTTCCTGGTCGTTCCAGATCAAGGACGGATCGGCCGCCCCGTCGAAAACGGGATCGCGATAGAGCGGCGCCGGAGGCTTGCCCGCTTTCCGCTTCCAATCCCCGCGGCCTGAAACCATCAAACCGCAGCAGACTAGGACGGCGACCAAGAGCCAAGCCGATATTTTTCTCATCTCCCGGGACCGGGGATAACATTATAACCCGGTTTGGATGATGTCAAGGACGGGAAAGGGAGGGGAAAATCCCTCCAAATAAAACAGGCCGGAGAGCCCGTCCATGAGAGGAGACGTTTTTGAAGGCAAGCCCCAGACGCCTCCCGCTCCATTAAAACTTTTTTAACCCCTATAGTCCCCCTCTGGAATTAGGGGGACTTAAGGTAGGCGTCTTTGGAAAAGTCGGGCGATAGAGGACTTGAACCTGTGACTCCTACCGTGTGTAGGCGGCCACACCCGAAGCGAAAGCGCAGAAAATAAGGCATTTCCCTGTAAACAGCGGTTTTTTCGAGCATTCTGCATTTCGATCCTTTTCGATATTTTTCGATGGTTTTTGATAGTTTTTGAAATTTTTGGGCGCAGTTTGGGCGCAATTCTATGTTGGATGGTTTACAAATAATCAAATGGCTTACCAGAGAGTTTCCCATCGTTTTCTTCAAACCAGAGAAGCCTTGCCCATTCCTGCAGTTTCCTTAGATTAGTTGTCTTGGGAAATGGATTAACCCGCCATGGAGATTGCTGAAGCGTCGCCATGGCAAAGGCCTCACAGCTCCTTCGCGGATAACGAAAAAGATATGAACTCCAGATGGACTTAAAAATGCCATAATGATCACGGCAGAAGAATTCTTTCCATTTTCTAGTTAGTTTCTCTTCAGGTTTTATATCGATGATTTCAATTTGGGCGAGCTCAAAAGTCGGGTTATCTTTCCAAGCATTAAGCAGCAATTTTCTTGCCTCAACGTCTGTTTCAGGAGCTGCATAGCCGAATATCGTCAGAAAGTAAGTATGCTTAAGAAAAAACCGCAATTCGTTCCATTCTGCTTCAATGAAAGGGTGTGCACTGTAATTTTTTTGTTTGACCGGATAAAGAAGCGGAGTCGGTATGAGAAGCTTCCTACATTTTTTACAGATCTTTCCTTTGAAATCCTTAACACGACATTCCAAACAGACAGCTATTTCTACATTGCCATGAAGATGGACCATTTTTGGCAATTTCACGGCGCGACTATTTCGTTGCCAAGCCAATGCGAGGAACGGATCCCAGCTAAAGCTCGCGATCAAATCTTTCTCTCGAAGAGATAAAACCAGGTAATCATAAATTGTAGCCCTATCTGGAGGACATAATTGGGAGAAATACTCCTGAACGCGAGCTTCGATTTCGTTTGCCGATTCAGGATATTTTCCTGAAGAAACCAAATCATCGTATAATGACTCGAAATCTGCATCTCCACAATAAAGATTATGGCTTTTTAGTAAAGGTCCAAGATTTAAATATTCTATTAGCTCGCACATTACGGGTACGGCTTTGCCGTTAGCATCACCTTTTAGAAATGCAGCCTTGCTGGCACCAGCACCCAAAATCACTATATGCGGTGAATGATTTATATTTGTCTTTATATCTAATGCAGGTAAGGTTGGCATGACTTTCTACCCTGCTAATATTATACGAGACTGGAGCATACAAGGCGAATATTTGTGAAATGGAAATTGTGTAGTTTTTTCTGCTGGCTTTTTTAGAGCTTCCGAAAGCCGGCTGTTGTCAGCAAAAGGGGGGTTGATGGTGGGACTCTCTCCAGCCGGCGCGAGAGAGCTAGAATTATTTTATCACAAAGAACTAATGTCGTGACGCATTTATTTGGTAGAAATCCTGACTTCGAATCTCAGCTTCAATCTATGGGACGAGATTTTTAGCGATCCGGCCATCGCCATCCTTGATCCCCATCACTCGACGACGATCAACATCAAGGGCAACTCCTATCGCCTCAGGGAAAAGGTCAAGGCCGGGCTCATCCGAGAGCCCGAGGTCGAGGAAAATCAATGAGAAGGGGGGTCATTTTTCAATGCCTACAAAGGGTCAATTTTGCATGCCTATTGACAAACGGCCGTCCTGGGGTGATTCTTGTGTGTTTTTTGATCAAGATCAGTTCAGCCGGTGGCTTGGATCAGGCGGATATCGCTCCCGTGCCCGCGGGATAGGTGAAAAAGGCACAAGAGTTGGCGTTGCAGAGATCCTCGCCATGGCGAAGATCGTTTGGGTTGGATTAAAAGGGTGGTATTATTGTACGCATAATAATAACTTCAAGCGCCAAATAAATAAGCCATATTTTGGGCATATCTTTAATAGAATCAATAACTTAAACAAAAGAGACTGAAAAAGAGGTTTTTTTTCAGCTTGAATTCAGCCAGGGGCATTTCTGTTAATCCTTTAAAAGGCATAGGTTAAAAAAGGCGACGGCGACGATCGCCGATTTAGCTGGCGAGGACGAGATCAGCCCGGCGCATATTTCGGAGGCCATTCAGTACCGCATGATGGACCGGTATTATTGATTTTTCATATATTTACATATTAAACCTTGGGATATGATTGCTTCGTTTCTTTAGGTGAGAAAAGCAGTCCAAAAATCACCCCTTTAATCATCCTTAGTGGTTATTTATTTTTTTAATTTTGATTATTAAAATAATATTTGGATTTAGGATTACAGCCAAGAAATCAGAACGATAAGATACAGTCTTGATAGTCATAAAAAATGAAAAAGAAAGATAAATCCAGGAAGCAGGTCACAAAAGAAGTTTATGGATTTCGTCAGGGATTCCATCATGGGGATGCTAAATTAGAGAAACATTTCGATTCCCTCCACCATCAGGAATATTTTAAAAGGGGAAAATCCAAGAACATAGGTCAAGACTTTGCACTCACTAGGAGAAACGGTCATTCCGATCACCGGAAACGGCTAGATCGGATCGTTTTTCTCTTTGTCGTCATGGGATTGGCTATGGTTGGCAGAAGAGCACTTCCCGCTCAAGAGATGACGAATAAATTCGTCCATGTTTCCATCAGAGAAGGTCTGTCTCAGGGGTCGGCGCTCTCAATTCTTCAAGACCGGAAGGGGTTTATCTGGATCGGGTCGGAAGAAGGTTTAAACAGATACGATGGGTATTATTTCAAAGTTTACAGGCCGACAGCCAACCCCAACAGCATCAGTGATAATACGTGCTGGACTCTTTTCGAGGATTCACATGGAGACATCTGGGTAGGCACGCTTCGCGGGCTGAACAGATACAACCGGGACAGGGATAACTTTACTCGCTTTCTTTATAATCCAAATGATCCTCAAAGCCTGAGCAACAATGCCATCCATTCCATTAGCGAAGACCGCGCCGGAACGCTCTGGGTTGGTACAGAAGACGGGCTGAACGCGTTCGACAGGAAGACCGGTAAATTCACGCGGTTTATCCACGAGCCCAATCGCCGACCAAGCTCGAGCCAAACGGCCATCTACTCGATCTATGAAGATAAGTCTGGCCTTATCTGGATGGCGACATACAGAGGGCTGCATGCCTTTGATCCCAAGACTGGCAAAACGCAGCGATATGTTTACGATCCCCGCAACCCCCAGAGCCTGAGTCACAATCAAGTGCAGACAATTTTCGAGGACCGGGACGGGACGCTCTGGGTTGGGACAAACGGAGGCGGGCTGAACGTCCTGAATCGCAAAACCGGCGCCTTCACCCGATATCGTCATAGATACGACGATCCCCATAGCCTGAGCAACGACTCCGTCTATGCTATTCTGCAGGATCGTGCAGGGCGCCTTCTGGTTGGAACGCTGAAAGGCCTCAACATCTTCGATCCCCAACAAAAAAGCTTCTCAGTCATTCGCAACGATCCCTCAAATCCTGAAAGCCTAAGCTACGACTATGTCGTCTCTCTTTGTGAAGACAAAACTGGAGTTCTTTGGGTCGGCACGCGAGGAAAGGGCATCAACAAGTTCGTTCCAGATAAGCTCAAGTTCAGCCACTATAAGACCCTTCCCAACGATCCGCAAAATCTTGTCTCCAGTTTTATCCGCTCGATCGCGGAAGACGCCTCGGGCAATCTTTGGATCGCCACCGAAGACCGAGGTCTTGATTACTGGGATAGGACATCCGGCCGACACACGCATTTTCAGTATGATCCCCAAAACCCGGCTGGTCTGAACTGCGATTTCGTTTATACCCTCCAAATCGACAAATCCGGCATCCTCTGGATCGGAACACTCGGCGGCGGCTTGAACAGATACAACCCGAAGACGAAATCATTCTCTCATTATGTCCACAATCCCAACGATCCCGGGAGCTTGAGCCAAAATTCCGTCCGCGGGCTTTGCCTTGACCATCTGGGAACGCTGTGGGTCGGGACAGAGGGCGGCGGGCTTAACAAGTTCATCCCTGCGCAGAACGCGTTCATCCGGTATCAAAACGACCCAGTCCTTCCCGGCAGCCTGAGCCATGATACCGCCCGGATCCTTTATGAAGACCGGTCCGGAACATTGTGGGTCGGAACGTTTGGCGGAGGGCTGAACAAACTGGATCGAGAAAAGGAGACGTTCGTCCGCTACCGGCATGACGATGCAGACCCCAATTCCCTCTCTAATGACTTTATTATGTCGCTTAACGAAGACAATGAGGGTAATCTCTGGGTCGGGACCGAGGGTGGGATCAACCGCTTCAATCCAAAAATAGGGACGTTTCGCTGTTATTCGACCAAAGACGGGCTTCCCAATGATACAATTTACGGAATTTTGCCCGACGACACGGACAATATCTGGATCTCAAGCAACCGGGGATTGGCCCGCTTGAATCCGCGAACCGGCGAGGTCAAGACCTACGATGCTGCTGACGGGCTACAGGGCAACGAATTCAACGGCGGTGCCTATTTTAAGACGAAGGCTGGCGAGATGTTCTTCGGGGGAACGAACGGGCTCAACAGCTTTTTCCCGGAAAAAATCAAGGATAACCCCTATCCCCCGGCCGTGGTAATCACCGACTTCCAGATATTCAACAAGCCCGTGCCCGTCGGAGAGAAAGTCAATGGCAAAGTTGTCCTGGAGAAATCAATCACGGAGACGACCGATCTTGTCCTGAGCTGGCGCGACCGTATAGTGTCCTTTGAATTTGTCGCCCTGCATTACACCGCGCCCGAAAAAAACCAATACGCCTATATCATGGAAGGGCTGGAAAAAGAGTGGAACTATGTGAAGGACCGCCGGTTCGCGAGCTACACGAACCTCTTGCCCGGACGCTACACATTTCGCGTCAAGGCTTCAAACAATGACGGCGTCTGGAACGGAGAGGGCGTTGCTCTGAGAATTCGGGTCGTCCCTCCTTTGTGGAAGACATGGTGGTTTCGAGGCTTCGCCGTCCTGGCTCTGGGGCTGCTCATTGGCGCCGTCGTCCGATGGCGCGTCAGGACGCTCAAGGAAAAGGCCACGCTCCTGGAGCGGAAAGTTCAGGAGCGAACGGCGGAACTGCATCGTGAGAATGTGGTCCGGAAAAAAGTGGAAGAGGAATTAGAGCGCCGACAGAAATATCTGGAGACCGTTCTGTTCAGAGCTCCTAGCGCCATCGTCGTCACCGACGCTCAGTCCAAAGTTGTTGAATGGAGTCCCGGCGCTGAGAAGATTTTCGGCCGGAGGCGAGAAGAAGTCCTGGGAAAGGAAGTCGATGACATTGTCACCAGGCCTGATCTCAGAGAGGAAGCTTGGAGACTCACGAAGATCACCATGTCTGGTGGCCAAGTCTCTCCGAGGGAAGCCGTCCGATATCATAAAGATGGCACTCCGATTAACGTTTTGGTCGCCGGCTCCCCCCTCTATATCGGCGACGGATTCGCGGGTAGTATCGCTGTTTACACGGACATCACCGAGCGCAAGCGGGCGGAGGAAGAGTTGAGCAAGCACCGGGAGCATCTGG
>JAPKZH010000395.1 GCA_026393905.1 Candidatus Aminicenantota bacterium | reverse complement strand
TCATAGCTTCCCAGAAACGGCTTGGCCCGCTTGTGTGAGATCCCGATCTTGCTCCGGTATTGGCCGTCGCCGCTGAAGAAAAGCAGGCCGTCCTTGACGACCAATCGGTCGGCCGGCACTTTGCCGAAGTAGGCATCGTTCACGACCGGACCGAACTCCTCTTCCGGTCCAGACTTGAACGGGATCACGATCGTCGTCGACGGAGAAGGATTGAACATGCCCAGGATCCAGATGGACAGGAGACCCGTGTCCTTGGTCCATTCCTTCGCGCCCGTGTTCGTAATTTTATTGTCCGACTGGTAGGCCACCATTTTGACGCCCTGGGGCACCGCAAGCCCGAGGCCTTCCACCTCCTTCTCATCGAGCAGCCGGACGACGCGATTCAATTCCAAGTCGAACTCGGTCTCGGAATAATTGACAAGATGCATGGTCTTTTTGAAGTGGATCCGGTCCACTTCCTGGGCGACGACATCATAGGCCCCCTCATTGATCGGCGGCGGGGTGAACCAGTTGTCCAGGTTGAACGGCACGCCCTTTTTAAAGAATATCGAAAACTGGCCGCCTTCCGGGCCAAGCCAAAAACGATCCTCGCCGCCGAACGCGTTCATGTGGACGTCGTTCTGCTTGGAAGCGAGGAACTCGCGGTTGATCCAGCCGAAGCTCAGGCCGTCCGGACCGCCCGCCGTGCTCGTCATAACCCGGCCCTGCAGGTCCGGGTTGACGGCGGCCTGGGCCAGGCTATTTTTCGCGGTCAAAACAACAACCTTGGTATGCTGTTTCAAGAAGGCCACGTCATCCTTGAACATAATCCCTTTCGGTTCCTCCTTGGCGGCTTTTCCGCAGCCGGCCGCCAAGGCCACAACGAGCGATAGCGCCAAAACTGAGTATTTCATTATATCTCCTGTCTGCAATTAATTATGCCTCCACTTTTTCACGAGCGCCGGGTCGGCCAGCATCTTGATCAGGACTCCGCCGACCACCGGCCGCGCCTGGAAACCCGTCTTTTTCGCATTGTTCGCCCAGTACCAGTCCGTCATCGGCACCCGGTCCGGCGTTTTGTTGAGAAAATCATACACCGGCTTAAGAAGCGCGGTAAAATCGTCGGCCGATTCGGCCAGGGTGGCCGTCCAGAGGATCCAGTCGAGCTTGGTGTATTCCCGCCGATTATCCAAGGGCAGGCCGAAGGCGAGCTGGACCTTTTTGTAAAAAGCCATTTCTTTGCGGGCGACCTCGGGCGGAAAAAGATTGAACCCAAGGATCTTGTCCCAGACCAGGTTGTACTTCTGGCTCCAGGTGCCGGGCTTGTCGAACGCCAACCGGAAATGATCGCCGTCATCGGCCTTCTTGACCCATTCCAGGGCAAAATCGGACGCGGTTTTTTTATAGACCTGAGCCTCGGCTCTTTTCCCTGTCATCTCACACAAATACGCATAAGCCCTGATCCCCAGGATGGCTTTGATGGACAGGTTGGCGTTGTGGGCTAGATGGCCGGCAAAGTCGTCAGTGCATAGCTGGTTTTCCGGGTCGAAGCCTTTCTCTTTGAGATACCCCGCCCAGCGCTGGAGGAGCGGCCAGTACTTGACGGCAAAATCTGTTTTGTTCTCGACCTTGACCAGCCCCGCCATCATCAACAGCATATTGCCGCTCTCCTCGACCGGCATCTGGTTTTCCTCGGTCTTTGCCCCGCCTCCGTAGACTTGGCCGTTGGCCTTGGGATAGGTCCCAAGGTCATGCGGCGCGAACGGAAATTTCCACTCCGGGCCCCCGGCGTAATCGAGGACCGGCGTGAGCAGAGCCCGGACAAGCTGGGTGTTCAACAAAAGATACATCGGAGCTTCCGGATAGATGACGTCCACCGTCGAGATGCAGCCGTTGCTGAAATTCTCTTTCGGAAAAAAGAGCGGCGTCCCGTCTATATCCACGGCCAGCTTATGGGCGGCCAGCGACTGGCGGTAGGCCAGGGTGGCCAGGCGGGCATACATCTCGCCGCCGGTCTTTTTCATATCGGCCAGCAAGTCTTCGTCAAATTTTGCGCAACGCTGGACAAGGGCGTCATACTCCCTCGCCGCAACTTCCAGCAAATCGGCCGCTTCCCA
>JAPKZH010000543.1 GCA_026393905.1 Candidatus Aminicenantota bacterium | reverse complement strand
ATGCATAATCTTATCGCAAGAAAGGGGCAGGGCGGCAAGGGCGTCATCGCCCTGGCCAGTCATTACGACACCAAGCTGATGGAGGGAATGCGGTTCGTCGGCGCCAACGATGCCGGAAGCAGCACCGGGCTGCTGCTCGAGCTGGCCAGGGTGCTCGCCGGCCGCAAGAGCGACGTGGACACATGGTTCGTTTTCTTGGACGGTGAGGAGGCCTTCGAAGAATGGAGCTCCGTCGACGGCACTTACGGCAGTAGGCACCTAGCCCAGCGATGGAAGCAGGAAGACGTCGTCGGCCGGGTCCGCGCCCTGATCCTTCTCGACATGATCGGCGATAAAAACCTGGATCTCTACAAAGAAATGAATTCCACCCGCTGGCTGAGCGATCTGTTCTGGAACACCGCGGTTGAAATCGGCCTCCGCAACATCCTGTCCAACTATGCCGCGGCCATGGAGGACGATCACATTCCCTTTCTTAATGCGGGGATCGATTCGGTGGACCTCATCGACTTCAATTACGGGCCCGAGAATTCCTTCTGGCATACCGACGCCGATACGCTCGACAAGCTGAGCCCGGAGAGCCTGGAGAAGGTCGGCCGCCTGGTCCTCGCGGTCCTCGCCAAGCTCCAGGCTAAGTTCTCCAAATAGGGATCCCCTAGTTACCTGTCACTGCGAGGAGTCTTGCGATGAAGCAATCTCATCCAAAGGGTCATTCCGAGCGGAGCGAGGAATCTCCGCTTCTTGCGCAGAGGGCATGGGATTGCCACGACAGCTTCGCTGTCTCGCAATGACAAATATTATTAAATCCCTATAATTATCAAATGGGGACACACACAGTGTGTGTCCCCTTATATTTAAATTCCGATGATCGTAACGTCCTTCGGGTATTCAATCGTGAAGTCGATCGTGATCTCTTTTTTCTCCTGAGGCGCCAGGGTCAGTTTCCAGGTAAGGATTCCCTTGTCATCCTTCTTCGATTGGGCCGGCTGGATATTGATATCCTTAATCTCGATTTTGTCGTTCTGGCTGATCGGCAGCTGGTCCATAAGCTCGATCTCGGCCGCGTTCTTCCGCAAATTCTGGACCGTGATCTTATAGACGAGGTGCAGCTTCTCGGTCTTGCCCAGGAATCCCGGGTTGATTTTCTCCTTCTTCACCTGCTCGTACTTGATCTTGATCTGGCCGTCCTCCCCAAAATACAACTTAGCTTCTTCGTTGGCCGCCACGTAAGGGATCTGGGTCGTGCCGACGAAATCCTGGATGATGAACAAGTCCGCGCTTCCGGGTAGGAACGGATAGGCCAACGTGTTCTTTACGCTGCCGCGCAGAAACATGGCTTCCTTGAGCTTGGGCACGGCGACATAATCGAATTTCACTTTGAGCTTCTGGGAGTCGATCGGGACCTTGTGCGGCGCGCCGTCGCTCGGGATATCGACGCTGCGCTTGATCTCGAAATTCAGATGGATCCCCGACTCCAGGATGGCCGCCGTGGCGAACTCGGCCTCGCGCGCTTCGACGGGCCTTGATGCCACACTCCCAACGACCCCGCCCAGCACGCCGCCGACCACTCCGCCCTCGATTCTTTCATCCTTGGACTTTGCCGCCATCCGCTGCACGGGCCTGGGCACATAGATATCGAGCGTCCAGGAGTCGAGCTCGCCGGGCCGGCTTTCGATGGCCGGCGATGCCGTGGACAACTGGGCCTTGACGTTCTCCCAGTTTTCGCCGCTCCTCTGCTGGATGAGGCCGGTCACCGTGAGCTCGATCTCGCTCGAATCAGGCAGGGCCCGCACGGTGTAGAGCGGCACCCACCGCGCGTTCATCACGGTGTAGGCCAGGCTCAGCTTGAAATCACCAACCTGGCTGGCTTCGATCAGCACGGAAACTTTCCTCGCTTCCTGAGACCGCCTGGGCCTGATGGAATCGAGCTTTTTTTTGAGCGCATCCAACTTGACATTCTGGTCATCCAACTTTTTTTGATGTTCGAGCTGCGCCTGCTTGACAGCCAGGAGCTTTGTTCCTAAAAAATCATAAACTTTTTCCCAGCTCAGGATATCGGGCTTGCCCTGGGCGACCTGCTCGGAAGCCTTGGTCGTCGTCGTCGCTTGGATGGAGTTAAGGAATTTTTCCTGGGTGCTGAGAACCTCGATGGCGTTCTTGGTCTTGGTGATGTCGAAATTGAGCGCGTCGATCTCGGCTTCCAGCCTCTTGATTTCGGGAAGAAGCGCCGTTTCGAGAAATTCGTTGGCGACTTCAAGGCCGAGGATCTTGACGGCGGCCACTCCCCTGCCCGAGGCCCGCAGCGAGTTGGGAATGAGCGTCGTGGGCAGACCTGAAAAGACAACGGATTGCGGCCCGAGCACGGGCTTGATATTCGTTTCGCGGACGATCGTCGCCCGGTCCGGATAAATCGTGACCGAGGCGATCGAGCTTACGGCCTGGATCTTGAGCTCCGGCGTGGCGTCTTTGACGAACCGCGGCGGCGGAAGTTCCTTGGCTTCCTGGGGGAATAGAGAAAGGCAGAAGAGAAAACAGGAAATGAGTGTCAAAAGGGCAAACCGAAAATTCTTAGCATTTTTCATTTCAGCCTCCTCGCGATGACGATCTTAATGCGTGTACAATAATTATCATGAACTCCAATATTAATACAATCCGCGCGGCGAATTATTCCCACATTTAAAGAAATGAAATAATTAGGGATACAAACAGTGTGTGTCCCTAGATAGTCGATGAAGTATCCATAAATACGTGATTTCCCAAAGGCGTTGGAATCGTCCCCGAGGCCCCCATAGCGGAGAGGGGCCCCGTCGACGTGTCGACGGGGGGAACCGACGGGACTGGTTCCCCAGGGGGCCGGGGGACGATCCCAACGCCGATAGAAAATTAACCGAAATAATTGGGGATACACACAGTATATGTCCCCAAGTGATATAATCGTGGCCATGAAAAAATTTCGCGCCTGGCTGTGGGTGGCCCTCTGCGCCGCGGCCATTTTTCTCGTCGTCCCGACGGCCCGGGCCATCCAGAACTTCGTCGGCGAGCACTGGGGGCGGGCGTTCTTCGGATATCTCGTCATCGCCGCTGTGGCCGCGACCTTTCTGACGATCCTTTATTTGCTCATCGTCCGGCTGAAAATCCGCGCCGCCTCAAACTATATCTGGCTTGCGGCCTGCGCCGCCCTGTATCTCTATTTCACCCTCAAGCTCTGGCGGAATCCTGAAGAAGCGGTTCATTTCCTGGAATACGGGCTGCTGGGATTTTTTCTCTTCCGCGCCTGGCGCTTGACCGTCCCCGACAAGGCGGTTTATCTCGCCTCCTTCTTGACCGGCACGCTTGTCGGCACGTTCGATGAGATCTTCCAGTGGTTGATGCCAGGCCGGTATTGGGATATCCGGGATGTCGGATTGAACGCGCTCGCGGTCGGCCTCTTTCAGGTCGCGTTTTGGCAGGGGGTCCGGCCGAAGCTTGCCTCCCCCCGAATCGCCGCCAAATCTGTCCGAAAAGTCTCCTTCCTTTTAGCGGCGAATCTTCTTCTCCTCGGCCTGTGCATGTCCAACACGCCGGACCGCACCGGTGCCCTGGCCAGCCGCTTTCCCGCCTTGGCCTTTCTTGAAAAAGAAGAACCCATGCGCGAGTTTAAGATGAAGCACAAAAACCCGGAGATCGGGAGCTTTTATTCGCGGATGACGGTCGAGCGCCTCAAGGTGACTGATTTCGAGAAGACTGTGGAGTACGGCCGGATCTTGAGAGATTGGAAGGATAAGGACTACAACGAATTCTTAGAAACTTTTAATGCCCTCAACACTCCCTTCCTCTACGAGATGCGCGTTCATATCTTCAGGCGCGATCGCAAAAATGAGGAAGGGCAGAAAGCCGGCAGCGAGAGGCGCAAAAAGGAGGCGCTTTTTATCGCCTATAAAGAAAATTTGATCCTGGAAAAATATTTTACGCGCACGCTTCGGTCGTCGGGATATCAATGGGAACGGAAAAGGGCGGCGGCCGTCGAGCCCCTGATCGATAAAAACGCCAGCTATACAAGCCCGGTCAGCAAGGATTTGTTTTATTGGCTGAGCGAGGGCGCCATGTGGATAGGAATATGTGTGGCGTTCATCGCCCTGATCGGACTGAATATTCTATTGAAGAAACGGGGACGCACACCTTCTGTGTCCCCCTGAATGTTATCGCTCGATGATCTTCGCGTTGACGACTTTTCCCTGGATCTTGCTGTCCTTGGAGACGATGACTTCAACGTTCCGGTGGTCGTCTTCAACGATGATTCCGCCTTCGACGACCGACCCGCCCTCGATCCGGATCGTAGTGGGGTGACGTCGATGGCTCCTGAAAAATCTAAAAAACCAAGATCCTTGTCTTCCTCGAATTACGATATCGCCCCGAACGCGACTTTGATCAAGAACGGCAACGTCGCCGTTAGTAGTCGTGAGGCCGCCTCCGACTTTCGTGCCCGTAAGCTTGATCGAGCCGTTCGTCGTACGCAGCTCTCTCATGATTTCGGTGCCCATATCGCAGGCGAGGGAGCCGTTGGTGGTTTTGACAAGACCGTCAACCATCACACGTCTGCCGATGCGAATGCTGCCGTTGACCGTCCTCAGGTCATCGACGCGGCTGCCGTCACCGACTTCGATCCGGCCGTTCACGGTGTGGCTTTCGCCGCCCACGGTGCAGTTGTTCCCGATATGGATGGAACCGTTGACCGAGCTCAAGCCGCCGTGGACCTTCTGGTTATCGGCGATGTGGATGCTTTTGTTAACCGTGGCCAGGCAAAAACACGTCCCGGCGAGAAACAGAAATGCAAAAATCAGGGCAGATTTGGCTTTCATGGCATTCCTCTCCTCAGAATATTGATCTCCACCCCATTCATACGAAATTTCCAGGGAAAAGGTTCGGGGTCAAAGCTACTTTTTACGCACACCGCCATCACACCCCGATCCGCTGAATTTTTGGCTGCGCCGGACAGCCGCGTCGTTTTATTTCTCGCCCCGGCGCGGCTTTTGCATAATAAGTAGCTTTGACCCCGGATCCCTCTTGAAAGTTGGAGGTCGATGAATATATAATCCGGGTATTCAATGAGTTGATGGAGGCTTGCCTATGAAAAGAAGTTTGTTTTTTGCGCTTTGCACTATGGTCATCCTGGCCTGCCTGCCGGCCTTCGCCCAGGGGCAGCAGCCTGTCCGCAAATTGATTTATTCGCTCGAAGCGGGCGAGGAGATCCTGCAGCCCGAGAGCGCCATCGCCATTTCGGCCACTAAGGAAAGCCTGACTCTTGTCCTTTCCAAGGGAAAAGGTGAAAAAGGCCCGTTCTTCGTTTTTCGAAACGGGCAAAAGAAGGGCCCGTTCACCAAGCTGAAAGAGGCCATGGCGGCGGCCTACCCATCGCAAGACGAATCGGCCGGCATCTTCCGGAACTGCTCTGACTATACTCCCGATCAGGGGCTATTGCCGCCGGACGCGATCCCCTCGACCGAAGGCGACGAGAGCAGCGGCCAGACAATCATTTTCAAGGGAAAAACCTTCGGCCCCTATCTCTCCGTATTCGCGGTTATGGCCACCCCTGATGGATCCCGGGCCTATTTCGCGGTCAACGAAAAGGACAAGGTGTGGCTCATTTGTTCCGACGGGCGGAAGGTCTTCATCGCCAGCGCTCCCGATACCATCAAGATCAGTCCGGACGGCAAAAACGCCGTCGTCGCCTGTACAGGCTCCCTCTCACCGTCCGAAATGGTAAAACTAATCGCTTCCCAGCCTGAAAAGTATAACGCCGAAATGAATAAGAAATATGTCTATACGATAGACGGCAAGAAATTTGGCCCTTACGGCATGGACTTTAAGGATTTCTGGTTCTCCGTCGGCAACAACGACTTCTTTTTTCTTGACGGCAACCAACTCTACATGAACGGGACCCCGACTCTCACTCTCAAGATAGAGCCGTTCAGCCCCTGCGATTTTTATCCCAGCGCCGACGGCAAAAGGTATGCGTTCTTCACCCTGGAGAACCTCGTCTTCAGCGACGGCAAGAAATATCCGTTTCCGTTGAGCATCATCCCGTTCCAGGAAGGCGGGCAGACCATGATCAAGTGGGTCGCCCTGGAAAATAATAAGGATATTGTCGTCTATCAGAGAGCGATTTAGCGCCTGGCGACTCTTACTCCAAAGAATCCGGGCTGGAGGGATCCGATTGACCCGCCGATGGCATCGTTCGGTGTGGCCGCTCATTGGAGTGCTGCTTTTTCCCTTGGTTTTGTCCCCCCTCGCCGCCGAGGAAGATTACACCGTCCTTTTCGGCGCAAAGTACGCCGAAGCCGAGAAATTCCTGCGGCAGAACTCCTGGATTGCCAAATCCCTGCGGCTCCCGCCCCAGGAAACCCGGATCGCCTTGGCCGTTGTGTTTCCCGAGATTATTCGGTTCAAGGCTCTGGAGGACAAGGTCCAGGTGCGGGCTCTTAAGGTGTTGTACGTCCAGTACGGCCGAAAATACGCTGACTTCTCGGTCGGCCATTTTCAGATGAAGCCGACCTTCGCCGAACAAATCGAGAGGGACTACAACCGGCTTTTTTCAACGGAAGAGAAGACGGCTGCCGAGATCGCGCCGTTTGAGACGGGCGATTCTTCCCGGTTGCGCAAGGAGCGTGTGCTCCGGCTCGACGATCTTCACTGGCAGGCACGATACCTCAGGCTCCTGATGATGGTGATGGACAAGCTCTACGGAAAACTCACCTTCGCCAGTGACCTGGAAAAGCTTCGTTTTTATGCCACGGCCTACAACTCCGGCTATGCAAGCGGTGAGAAGGCCGTCCGGAAAAGGATGGGCATCCGCCGATTTCATATCCAGTGGCTTTTCGCCAAGACATACTATAATTATGCGGACGTTTCGGTTTTCTATTACAGCCGCAACGTCTCCCCCCTTCGAACGCACTAAATAAATCGCGCCGGCCGCACGGTATAACGCTTGCTAGGCCGGTCGATCTTGGACAGGTGGAGTGCGACAGCCCATTCCGACAGGAGGTGAGTGCAGATTACGGGGCTAAGTCCTCTAGGCTTGAGGATGGCCGGGGGGCGGTGGATAAAGGTGTCTTGAGTGAAGGCTAATCCGTTTATTATTTCGCTCATGCCGTCCTCCTCACAGGGGATTTCGTTTTAATCAATCTTAGCGGAATGAGCAGGCGTGCTCCACTTTTATCCCTCCGCATAGTCGCGCATGATCGATCATGCCGTAAGGGGATGTCAAATTTTAGAACGCATGTCGCTCGCCGGGCTGATCAGTAGACGGAGCTGAACCCACGGCTGTACATATAATTTCTGAACACCATCTGTTTAATGTTCAGCAGGGCCGTGTGCTTGATCGCTTCCCCAACCGGATTGATTTTTCCCGAGCCCAGGCGTTTCCGAGGGGGAGTCGTCGAGCCCGGCTTTTCAGCTTGTTCGACGGCCGCAGCGATCTTGCCCAATTCGGCCCGGATTTCTGCCTGATCAGCCGGGTTCCCATATTGGAGCACGGACCGCATAGATACCCAGAGTCCGGGCGTGGAGGCCACCTGCCCACGCTCTCCCGCAGTGAATCCGTTCCAAGCCTTAAGGAGCTGGGATTTGATCTTAGCCACAACAGCCGGTGATGCCCGATCCGGCAGGGCGTCGGGGATTTTTTGCAAGAGCTCAGAATAGGCATAGATTTCGCTATAAGCGGCCGCGGCCATGACCGTCAGGGGTGGATTTCCCGGGATGAGGACTTTGCCCTTTTCCTTAAGCTGGGCAAAGATTACAGCCACGGCCGGATCACTTCGCTCCGATTCAGCCAGCCATTCCCGGATGGTCTTTTCGAGCTCCTGTCGCAGGTCTTCCAACGCTTTCCGATCAGTGGATCTTGTTATGGCCTCGACGATCTTGGGGTAAGCGTCGTATTTCCGAAGTTCTTGCTCGGATTTCGTCTTCCAGCCTTTGCGCAGTTCAGCCAATACGATCTCCTCCTGGCCGCCGGTGAAAGGCGCGCCGAGAGCGAAGTCAAGCACGAAAAGGAAAGCGCGGGCATTGCGCTCTATAGGCCCGGCCGCGGGAAAGGCCGCGATCAAGAGCTGTTCGTCGGCGGCCGGGCCGATGATCTCGATGTTTGATTGCTTGACCTTAACCTTCCAGCCCTGGGGATTATGAAAAGAAAAGGATTTATCCGGCGTTACGAATTTCTGCCATGAAGATAAAGCCTGGATCAGGATTGACATCAGGAACGTGAGCATCATGACTAACAAAAGGGTTGATCTCGTTTTTCTTTCCATGAGTGCCACCTTTTAAAATCTTTTTATGGCGAAGTAGAAAATTTTCATCTTTCTAGATCGCTCACTTTTTCACTATTTCGTCAGCGAGCCGGTTGTATTCGTCCCAAAGTTCATAGGGAGGATCGGCTTTCGGGTACTTTCGGCCAAAGATCGTAATCGCCTTCTCATAAGTCTTCAGGGCCGCCATTTTATCTCCCGCCGCTTCGAGCAGACCGGCTTTCAGGGCCAGTCCCTGGAGGCTCTCCGGCCGCGCCCCGAGCAGCGTGTCCACATATCCCATCGCTTTGGCGCGATCGCCCGATGCCTTGGCGCGGGCGGCCAACAGAAGTTGCTTTTCTTCGGCTTGCTCTTCGCTCAGGGGCGCGGGTTCCTTAGAAAGATGAAGTATGACAGGCTCACTGCTGACCTTGCCCCGCCAGATGCCGGGCTTTTTCACGCCCGTCGTATCGAGCCTGGCGATGATGCGATAATCCCCTTCCGGGATCGTCTTCGTATCCTCGCCGGCCAGCCACCAGCTCAGGGACCCCATTTTTTCCCCATCCAGCGTCAAGGCCGCTTCCGCGAGCGGCTTGAGCTTGAAGAGAAAGTTTACGACTTGGTCCTTAGAATTCTTTACTACCAAGGTGATCGCCTGTGCCCACGAGTCGCCGCGCGAGGCGATGACCATGGGTTCCACCTTTTCATCTCTTAGAAAGAGCCGCGGATGCCTCAGCTCCAGTTCCACCAGCACCGGCCAGCCTTGATATGTATCGATCTTTCCCAGGCGGTTGACCATCAGGCCCAGGACGGGCGTTTTTCCTTTTTGGACTTCAAGGGCTTCCGGCTTTTCTCGAGCCTCGCTCGGAGGCGCCTCCTCTCCGGCTTTGGAACGCTTTCGGCAGCCCGGATTCAAAACCAAAATTGTCAAAATGGCCAAACCTAAAATCAAACCCCATTTCCCTTTCCGCATTGTTTTATTCATCATCTTCCTCAGGTATCAATCTCAAAATCAATGATACTTATCATTGACGCAGATCTGTTTTTCGCAGTTTCCTTTTCCCTCCGTAGCATTTCCATAGCGCGGTTCGGGTTCGCGGCCGGGATCATTCACTCCCGTACCCTGGCTATTGGTGCATAAGCTTAGGCCGGTGACTTCTTTATCTGAACAACGAACGTATTCGCCGGCGTTATTGATATAGACTTTGGCGCATTTATAGCGCATGACACAATCTGTATCTCCGCTATGCTGCCCCTGTTTGCACCCAACCCAGAAATTGACCCCCGCTAAAAAAAGAGGTTGGTCGGGATCGACCTCTCCTTTCGGCTTCGTGTCCGTGAATAAGATAATTTCCGTTCCCGGCTCAACAGCATTTCCAGCGTCATCCAGGTCAAAAACGAAGATGCGCTTCACCCCGGCCTTATTCGCCTTCGTTTGGAACTTGCGTTTCATCAGATCGTTTTCTCCGTGATGCCAGACGCTGCAGCCGTGCAGGAGTTCATGAGCGATCGTATTTGCACGTTTATTAGCAGGAAATTCCGTGTCAAACAGGCCCTTGCCAATCTTTATTTTTTTACATGTTTTTGGCGGACCATTTTTATTTTCGTATCCCTTCTCTCCTTCGCCCCCGCTGACTAATCCTTCATCCCCTTCTTCGATGAGCAGCCCATGCTGGTTCACGAGATGCGCCATATTGGTATGATTGAGATTGATGATTCGGCTCGCATCCAGCTCCCCCGGCCCACTTTCTCCTCCCGGCTTTAATTCTGGATGAACGACGAGGCCCGAGACGATCGCAAATACGCTGATCCCCAGCTCGGCCCCTTGCCCGATCTTGTTGCAGATGAAAAGATCCTTCTTTTTCGGATCCCCGAATATGTGTTGTCCATTTTCCATGAATCCTCGGTATTCCTCATACAGGGTCAGGCCGTCACCGGGATTGCCGTCTCCTTTGGGCTCAGCATCTTTGTCGTCCTCGGCATAACCTCCATAGACGCCATTCTGTTTCTCCCAGCCATCGGCAATGTAGTTGTCGTCGGCATCCTTCGGGATTTCCAGCTCATGCTTGGATTTATCCGAATCCAAGTAAGCAAGGACCTCGGATCCGTAGCCGTCGTCAAGGATTGCGGTGACCTTCAGTCTGGCGAATGCCCCCCAATCGAAACAACTGATCGTGACCGCCGCCCCGGACGAGTTCTTCTTTGTCTTTGCCTTCTGCCCCTCTTTATCGTCCAGGACCTCCAGGTCCTTGTTCTTATCCTGTTCGATGCGCAGATCGTAGGTATCCTGCGCATTGACCGCCGGCCAGTTCAGGCACACTCCTTTTTCCTTGGTTGTGTCGACCAACTCGAACTTGAATCGAGCCCTCCGATTTGCGGGCTTGTCCTTCTCTCCCTTTTTATGGAGACGAACATTCACAATGACGGGCATGGGTCCCGCCTTGTCCTCTGTTTTTTCGGCAGCCGGCTGCCAATTCTCGTAGTCTTTGGGGGTTTCGATGACGGCCTCGACGTCCTCCTCGCCGGCCGGGGTTAGCGTCCAATTCACGTTCATCCTGGCCCACGGCGCCATCAAAGGCAGCTTCTTTTTGACCTGGGGATCGACCTCATTGAGTGGCGCCAGCATAGCGAGAAACTCATGGGAACCGGATAAATTGAATCCGGAGTCGGGCAGCAAGTTCTTTTTACGGAACTCCGAGTCCCGGGGAGACATGGAGATACTGTCATGAACGATTTCCGGCTTGCTTCCGCTTGGCGGGGAGATGAGTTGATTTCGAGCTTGGCCGAGCCGCCATCAGGCCTCTGGCCTTTGTAGCTCCAGTCGTTATGGAAGGTGCCTCCCCCGTGGCTGACGATGAGGGTTTTATGGCCATTATAAGATACGGATACATTGGGATTTTCGCCTTCGGGGGTGCCCCATTCGTAGGCTCCGTCGCCGGGCCCTTTGACTAGCAGGTATTCTCCACCGCCACTGACTTGAACCGTGGACTTGACGCTTAAACTGCCGCCCTCGTTCTTGAGGGAGTCCTCGAAGCTTCCCGAAGCCTGCCAGCTTACGCTGAGTTTCCATTTGGCAATCTTCAGGAAGCGCTCCGGGCTGCTCTTTGTGTCGCCGTGCAACGAAAATTTAGCTTTCCCATGGCCGCATTATAGAGGGGAACCGTTTGAACTTCAACGGGTTTCCTATTTTGTCCTCATCGTTTTCAGGGCAGTTTCTCAGTCTCGCTAAGAGAATCAAGCAATTGTTTCGCGGCGAGGGCGATATCGCTCGCTGCCGGAGGCGGCAATTTCGCCAGCAAGGCCGTGAGAGTCTCTTTTGCGGATTTGAAATCCTTGAGCCCAATCGAAGCGTTGGCAGTGATGAACCACGTTTCGATGCGTTCGGGGAACAAGTTTTCCGGGTCTAGGGCTACCGCCGCTTTGCCGTCCCGGCGCGCCTGCTCGTAGTTTCCCATTCTGTATTCGAAATAAGCCAACCTTCCCAGATGGCCTGCCTTCTCGGCGTCGCTTGTCAAGGGTTTGACATCAAAAAAAAGATCTTCACCCTTGAGTTCGTTGTTTCCAGCCCGCGAGCCAGCATCAGGCGGACTGCCTTTCCAAGCAACCGTCAAGATATATTGCCCTTCGGTCAGTTTCACGGCATCGGGCGGGACAACCCATCCCGCCAAATGGCCAGCCAATCCCAAATCGGAAAGTGACAACAATCCGGCCTCCGGCTTGACTCGATAGGGCTCCCAGGCTCCCGACGGAAGCACAGAAACGCGCTTGCCCGCCTGGTCGATCCTGAATAGGTTGAGAGCGACTGATGATGCCCAGCCATCGGCGATCTTCGGAGGTGCAAAATTTGATGGAGTCGGCGCCTGGCCCTGCTCGGCCTTCAGAGTCTGTTTGTAAAGCTCCTGCCTTTCCCTTGGGCTCCAAATCCGCACGAGTACCATCAGCGGATCGCCGGGATAGACAGGTTGCCACGGCATCTCTGCCCCAATCGCCAACACCGCCGCGATGGATCCTCGTTCCTGGCCGCCGGCAGCCTGAGCCGGAGGTGTGGCCGACTTTTTGCTGCAAGAAAAGGCGCTTAAGAAGACGAAAAGCCAAACGAAAAGCCGAAGGAGATATTTTCTTCTCACGTCGAATCTCCCACTATTTTCCAGCCTTCTGATCGGCGAGGTCGGAGACAATGACCCGGCTCCAGCAGCGGTCCCTGCAGATCTCGTTGGGCCAGGGTAGTTTCAATAAGAACGGATCTTCAGCAAGACCCTTTAATGGGTCGTCGGGAAGGACCTCTGCCGGAAATCCTTTGCCTATGACGCACGCGGCACTCCCGGATTTCGGCGGATCATGATGCTCGACACCCACCGCATGGGACATCTCGTGAGCAAGAACAAGAGCGATCCACCGGGCCATCGCTTCGTCGTTCTCTTTCGGATGAGTCTTGATATACTCAGCGAGCCATTTCCTAAGTTCCACCCAGCGGAAATCGTCAAACCCTAAGGTTCCATTATTCTGCATCGTTATAAGGGTCCGAATGTTCGGATAGGCAAACTTGACATATTCCCGGATTTCGTTCTTTTGGATCAATTCCGGAAATAACATGATCTGGTACGTGCGCCTTGGCGAGCCAAATCCGCCGATCAGGTCGGGGAAGGTGAACCCATCTTGCTCGCTTGAATAGCTGATCGACAACTTTCCCGCACGCTTCCTGGCATCCCCCCATCCAGCGGGAATGATCCCTTCGATCCACTCCCCCTCTTCGACTTTCACGCTGAGCGCGTGCTGGTCCACCGCGTGGCCTTCCTTCCATCCCGTATTGAAGTTGACGATGCG
>JAPKZH010000280.1 GCA_026393905.1 Candidatus Aminicenantota bacterium | reverse complement strand
ATCGGAGAGATGATCGTGGCGTAGCTCAGGTCCACCTTGCTCGAGTCGAGCTGCGACTTGGCCTGCGATACCGAGGCTTCCGCCGAGATCAGGTCCGCCTTGGCGCTCAGATAGTTGGCCTCGGCCGTCTCCTTTTCTTCCAGGGACAGCTGATTCTTCTGGAAGAGGTCCATCGAGCGCTCATTCTTTTTCCTCAGGTTCTCCAGCGTCATCTTCGACCGCTCCAAGGAGGCCTGGCGGCTTTCGTAGTTGGACTGGTTCTGGTCCACCTTGGCCCTCAGAAGGTCGCGCTCCAGCTCCGCCACCACCTGCCCCGCCTTGACCTTAGAGTTGAAATCGGCGTAGAGCTTCGAGATCTTGCCCGAGACTTGGCTGCCCACATCAACGATATTGATCGGATTCACCGTCCCGGACGTCACCACCAAGGCTTGGAGGTCGCCCTTGGTAATGGCTTCGGTCCTATATTTGACCTGGCCGTCTTTCCCGCCTTTAATAAGGACGTAGCCCAGGATGGCTCCCGCGATAACCACTAGGATTACCACTCCGATGATTAGCTTCTTTTTCATTGTCATTCTCCTTCTTTGGAATTTGTTTTGGACGGGAGTCTGGCCTTCTCTGCCGTTCTCCGCGCTGCTTTCGTATTTCTTCCATGTGTTTCTGAATCATGGATTCCAGTTTCTGCTTCTGCTCGGCGGTCAGGACGCCGTCGATCTCGCTCTTGAGCTGCTGGCGGACCTCCCCGAAATGCTTATCAAAGTCGGTCCGCAGGCCCTTAATCCTTTCATCGTTCTTTTTGAAGATCTCCTTGATCTTCTCCCGCTGCTCGGCCGTCAGCCCCAGGTCTTTAGCCCAACTCCCCAGGGAGGGGTAATGGGGACCGGCCGGCCGCCGGGCCTGGGGTCTTTTGGCGAACCACCATCTCTCGCCGAAAACGCCGGCCGTGATACCGGCCGCGAAAACGACGATGAGAGAGAAAACGATCCAAAAGCTGAATTTTTTCACGGCCGTCATCTCCTTGCCGGGACTTTTTCGTCCGCGGCAAAAATGATCATCATGTTCTTTTTCTCGAGCCTTGTCTCTTCGAAAAAGGTCTTCGTCTCGGCCAGGGGATTGTCATTCCGGAGGAGAAGGGCCTCGGATTGGCTCAGGTCCTCCTCGCCGGGCGAGAAGAAGGCCAGCCCGCCGATGAAGAGAAGGAGGAGCGCCAAAGCCACGGGAACCGCCCTCCGGCTCCACTTGGCCCAGATGGTCCAGGGTTCTACCCTCTCTCTTTCCCGGAGCTTCGTCTCGAGCCGCTCCCAGAAATAGGGGAGGGGCTCGACGTCCTCGATTTTGAGATTCTTCAAGAGCACGCCGTACTCGCTCTGCTTCTTGCGGCAGCCGGGACAGGCCTTGAGGTGGCCGTCCAGCTCCGTCTTCGTGGCGCCTTCCAATTCACCGTCGAAAGACCGAAGAAGCCGCTTTTCAGCGTCTTGGCACTTCATAGTCCTCCTCCTTCCTGGCCGATGAAAGGCATCATCTTTTTCCGAAGCATTTTTCGGGCTCGGTGCAAGCGGGAATCCACCGTGCCGGCGGATATTGCCAAGACCCGCCCGATCTCTTCATAGGGCAACCCTCGAACATCTCTCAAAGTCAAAATCATCCGGTACTTTTGAGGAAGGGTCTCCAGGACCTGGAAAACCATTTTTTTTCTCTGCTCATCGGCCCTGGCTTTTTCTCTGGCCGGAATCTTGTCCTCAACGGCCAGCCGCCCTTCCTCCACATCCTCCAGGGACACTTCCCTGCGTCTTGCCGTCTTCCGTAAATGATCTTTGATATGGTTGACGGCCACCCGGTAAAACCAGGTCCCGAACTCGGATTGAAACCGGAATTTCGGGAGCGAAAAATAGGCTTTGATAAAGACCTCCTGGGCCAAATCGTCGGCCGCAGCCCGGTCCTGGACAAAGCTGTAGGCTAAATGAAACACTTTCTGCTCATATTTTTTCATGATTGTCGTAAAGGCCTCGTGGCTTCCCGCCTGAGCCTGTTTGATGAGTTCGTTCTCTTCCATATAGATTCAAGGCCTTTGACCTCCGTCGTTCTTTAGACGAAGGCCGCCGAGAATTCTTCCATCCGGTCGATTTCTAGATACAACCTTTCCTGACCGTGTTCGGTTTCATCGCCAAGATACAGTTCCTCTCTCTCCAACCAACGAACATTGAAGCTCCCCCTTTAACAATCCGAGGAGCCAAATCCCCCCGGTCCCATCCGCTCCCTATGCCCAACCAATGGACAAATTCGAATAACAGCCGGATATTATAGCAGAATCAAAGAATTTTTTAAGCAAAAATTTAGGCAAAAAAAGGAAGATCCCTCCTTCTCCCTTTCTAGGCGAGGCGGGGGGATCTTCAATGCAACTATTTAAATGATGAAATTGAGGAAGGGCTCGTTTATTTCGGCTTCCTGGTGGCCTTCCACTCGACAGGGCCCTGCATGCCTTCGAAGGTCCCGGTGATCGTGTTATCGTCTACGATCTTGCCCTTATAAACGGTCTTCATTTCCTGGCCATCCCGGCCCATCCTGACGACCGTCCACTCGATGTCGCTGCCCTTCACCATGCCCTCGCCCTTGGTTTCCACGGGATTACCATCCCGTCCCATTCTTGTCGAGGTCATGGTCAGCTTTTCGCCGGTCTGGACGAATTTCAAGGGCTGCGTCACAGGGCCGCGCTGTCCCATGGTAAAAGTGAGTTCCCAGTCGCCGGTGACGTCCGCAGCGGCCACGGCAAAAGCGGCCAGACCCGTCAGCAAAAGGCCCAACAACAAAACAAAACTCTTCTTCATGAAAAACCTCCTTCAAGGTGTTTTGGGCTTGGATTATCAGAAAAATCCAGCCCTCCATCATTTTAGACGAAATTCAAGAATAAATCTTCCCCTTTAGTCCTTTCCCGTCCGCGCTTTCCTGTAATCTCCAGGATTATCAATATCTTGCAAAACAGAAGTATCCCTGACTTCCACTCTCAAAATGTCGTCCGGATGGCGGGAAAGGAGGCTGCGAAGACCCACGGCCGGGTCCAGGGAACGGATTTCCCGGCGGTACTTTATATCCACGAGAAGCGGATGGCCGCCGGAATCCTTATATGTCGGAAGAACGATGCCTTTATCCCTCGATTTAAAGGCTCCGATGATGAGGTCGATCGTCTGGGCAGAGACCCCGGGCTGATCCCCCAAAATCACCAAGGCAGCCCCGGCATCGCGGGGGAGCTTCCGGAATCCCCATTGGACCGATGACAGCATACCTCTTTGATAATGAGGATTGACCGTCGTTTCGACGGCGTAATTCTTGAGCTTGTCCAGGATTCCCTGCCCGCGATGGCCGAGGACAACCAAAATCCCGTCCAGGGAAGACTCCATGAGACTTTGGACGACGGTTTCGATGATCGTGCTTCGGCCGAAGGGGAGGAGAAGCTTCGGCTGTCCCATCCTCCGCGATTCCCCAGCAGCCAGGACGATGGCCCAGATCATCCCCCGCCTTTTCTTTTTCATTTTTTTTGACGAGCGGTTCCTCGTCGCTTGCCACAGGGAACCGCAGGAGAGGGTTCCAAGGAGGCGTCGCCCCCTTGGTCGCAGGGCGGAGATTCTATTCCCGCCCGAGAAGGGGAGGCAGGACGGCTGGGTTTTCCCTGCGCCCGCGGGAAGGGGTCTTTCCCTCCAAATTGATTCCGGTTCCGAACGGAAACAAGCTCGGCGGCGATGCTGACGGCAATTTCCTGGACGGTCTGCGAGTTTATACTTATTCCGATCGGCGAATGGACCTTGTCGAACTCGGCGGGAGCGGCCCAGCCGCAGCCCAGAAATTTTTCCCTCAAGAGTCCGGCTTTGCGCCGGCTCCCGATCATGCCGATATAGCCGGCCCGTCTTTTCAGACAAGCCCGGAGGGCCTCTTCGTCCCGGGCATGGCCCCTGGTGACGATGACAATATACGTGTCGGACGAAAGTGGGAATCTGCGTACGGCTTCGCCGATATCCGAGACGATGATCCGGTCCGCGTCCGGAAATCTTTCCCCGTTTGCATATTCCGGCCGGTCATCGATGACGATGACTTCGAAATCCAGAAGCTTTCCCAGATGGGCCACGGCCTGCCCGATGTGGCCGGCCCCGGCGATCACGAGCCGCGGCAGCGGGAAATGGGGCTCAAGATAGAGCGTCCCGGGCTTAAGATGAACCAAGAGAGGTTTTTTCTCCTGAAGGGCGCGCAGGATCTCCCTCTCGAATCCGGAAAACGGAGTTCCGCGTAAAGCGTTGGGCCTGATATCCGGACCCGTCCAGAGGCGGCCAATATCCAGGGATTTTTTTGATGGATCTTTCCGGATGAGAGTGGCCAGGACTCCGGGTTTGCGCCGCCTGAGACTTTGGAGCAGGGCCCGAATGGCCGCCTCATTTTTCTCGGGCCTAGTCTCGAGGAGGATTCTCAGGCGGCCCCCGCAAATCGCTCCTTTTTCCTGGGAAGCATCGTGGGCCAGGTTGAAAGTAAACACGCCGGATTTTTTCCGCTTGATCGCGCTCAGGGCTCTTCTCAGGACTTCGGCTTCGATGACGCCGCCCCCGATAGTCCCGGACATCAGACCTTTTCCGGAAAAAAGGGCCGAAGCGCCCTCGGTTTGGGGCGTCGACCCTCGGGCCTCGATGATCGTGGCCAGCGCCGCCGGCCCTTTCTTTTTAATGAGCGAGAGGAGCTCCAGGTAGGAGTTCTTATCTGGACAATAGGCTCTTTCCATCCTGCTTCGGGGCGACTCCCTACTTTTATTTCGTGGCTTTCCAGGCCATGGTCCCGAAATCGCCCATCTGGGGCTCCTTGTTCAATATGTTTCCTTTACCCCGCAAGCTTGAATTTGGCCTTCTCGACCCCGCCGCGCGTCGAGCTGATCGACACCTCGGCCTCGGCCTCGGGCTTGAGCTGGCCCTTGACTTTCCAGCGGACCTCTTTCATCTGTTTCGATTGGAGGTAGCCGATCTCTTGGCGGGCCCGGCTGCCGACGAACTCCAGGCCGGCCGGAAGGCTGATCTGGACGGCGTCGGGCCGGACGATTTTCACCCGGTCGGCCATCTTCAAGGCCGTCGGCAGAAACCCTTCGTTGGTGAACACGCTCACGATCTCGAATGTCCCCGGCTCTTTTTTCACGGCCTGGATCTTGGTCGAGACGATCTTCACCTGCGGCAGCGATTTGTACATGAAGAGGTTGAACAGCGCCTCTTTCTTGACCCATTCCTCCAGAAGCTCGGGCGGCGGGTTCTGGCGCCAGAACTTGGGGTTGAAGCCGCCGCTCTCGACCTCGCCGAGCAGCGGATGGTTGAATTTGCGCCACGGCGAGAAATATTTCCCCCCCAGCTCTTCGTCGATCGTGCGGAGCTGTTCGAGCTCGGTCACGCGGCCGTCGCCGTCGAAGTCCTTCACCCGGCCTCCGTTCCAGAGCTCGTCACCGTACCAGACAGCGCCGTAATAGAGATAGCCGAAATCGGGCGAGTGGCCGAAGAGGGGCGACCCGCGCGGCTCGCGCTCCTGCGCCGCCGCCGCTTCCGGAGGCCGCCCGCCGGCGCCGGGCGGAGGTTCAGCGCCGCGAAACACTTCGCGTGAGCCCCGGCCCTGGTTGGCGTAATCCCAATACGTGTCGCCGGCGGATCGATAGCCGGTGATCTTTTTCCCTTCTTCATCAAAATATTTGTAGATCTTCATGTCCTCGGGAAACATGGACTCTTCCATGCGGCTCGTCGAGGGCCCGTGGAGAAGCATGGGCACCGTCGTGTCCATCGTTTGGACGACCGAGACATTCGGATGCTGGAGGAGGAACAACACGACGGCCCGCGTCTCCGTTTCCGAAAGCGGATATTCGCCCGCGCCGCCCTGCGTCCAGCCGCGGCCGGTCAGGTCGAGGCCGGGCATGGGCCGCCAATTTTCCGGATAGTTGCGATGGAGGTCGAGGCCGCCGATGCCGTCCTCGTTGGTCCGGCCGTCGCCGTCATTATCGAGGCCTTCGCTAGACACGATATAGTCCCCCTTACCGTCCGTGGCCCGGATCATCAGCCGGCCGGTCTTGTCGTTGGGGTCGAGAATCATCGTCCCCTTGCCCGGCTCCACTTTTTTCCGGACCTGGAGGATGAAGCCGTCGCCGTCCAAGTCTTCCGGCGGGTCTTCGTCGATCAGCCCGTCTCTGTCATCATCAAAAGGCCGGACCGTGCTTCGGTTGGATTGGGCGGTGTTTAAGTAAAGCTCGGACCCGTCGGGATTGTTCTTGACCTTGACATAGAGAGCTTTCGTGTCGACAAGCCGGGTGATCTCCGGATCCTTTCCGTAGTTGGCCAGGACATGCCAGGCCAGCCACAGGGCGGATTCAGCGGCCGTCACCTCGCCCGAATGCCGGTTTCCCTCGATGAACATCGCCGGCTTGTCCGTGTCCTTGCCCGTGGCTTTGTTGGTGATGGTCATCTGCCAGATGTCCCGGCCTTCGAAGCTCTTGCCGACGGAATAGATCTCGACGATATTGGCAAAGTCCTTGGCCCATTTGTTGAGGAAGGCCAACACTTCGTCGTACTTGTGATAATGGCTGAAATCCATTTCTCCGGGGACCTTGGGCCGCGTCTGAGGATAATCCACATACGGAAAATAGCTGATCCCGTGCCTCACGCCGCCGACGGTGTAAAACTTCGAAGGTCTTGGCTCCTGCGCCGAAATGCCCAAAAAGATCAAAGCAAAAATCATTAAAAAACCGAATGCTCGCGCTGCAAACTTCATGCGGATTCTCCTCCTTTCATTTTTTGAGAGCATAACGCGACTCCTAGGCTAAGTCAATCCGCCGGCGGTTATGGAAGAGAACGATCCTCGGCCTCGTCTAAAGGATGGAGAGAAAAGAAACCTTTTGAGAGGTTCATGCGTATATATAAGTGAGAATGAAATGAGAAATTTGATAAGGAGGTTAAAATGAACTTCAAACAGAAAGTTGTCATCTTGCTGGCTGCGGTCCTGCTGACGCTGGTAGGATTTAGCCTGATCGCCGCGCCGACCATCGACATCCTGAAGATCGGAAAGCAAGCCGGCTACCAGATCATCTCCAACTATCTGGCCAACGCAGATGCGGCGGCTCACCGTCCTACGATCAAAGGCTAAGCCTTATGGAGAGAGGAATGATGAGCGCCATCCTTCAAACTTGGGAAAGGCTGGTGAATTGGATGGAAAGATCAAAAGCCATGATCTTCCGAAGATTGATCCTTCAATACCAGGCCGTTCCCATCTTCTAAGAGGCTGCAGCTTCTCTTCCCAACAGAGAAATGCAGCCTCTTTTTTTTGCCTTTTTTCCCCTAATTTTTCCCGATCAGCGCGACGGCCCAGCAAGCCATTGCTTTCCGTCTGCCGATCAATCCCAGGCCCTCGTTCGTCTTCGCTTTGATCCCCAACTGATCGCTCCCGATGTGGAGAAGCGGGCAGAGGATGTCCTTCATGGCCGGAATATGCGGGGCCAGCTTGGGCGTCTCGGCCACGATGACGGAATCCAGGCTGAGGATCTTCAGCTTTTTGGCTTTCAGCCGGCCCATGACTTCTGTCAGGAGCGCTGGGCTCCGGATATCTTTGGTGGCAGGGTCAGCATCCGGAAAGAGCCGGCCGATATCGCCTTGGCCCATGGCGCCGAGCAGGGCATCGATGATGGCATGGATCAAAACATCTCCGTCCGAATGGCCGACCAGGCCGCGGGAATGCGGGACGTGAAGGCCTCCTAGATAGAGCCTCCGGCCCGGCCCGAGCCGGTGCAGGTCATATCCCATTCCGATCTTAATCTGCAAGGAACGCCTCCGCGATTTTCAAATCCAAGGGGACGGTGATCTTGATGTTACGGGGATCGCCGTCGATGACAAACACTCGTTCCCCCAGCCGTTCGACCAGAGCGGCCTCATCCTTTCCGTAAAAATGATCGGCCTTCGCCTTTTCCAGGGCCCGCTTGAGCAATGGATAAAAAAAACCCTGCGGAGTCTGGACCCGGAAGAGCCTTGTCCGGTCCAAAGTGCCAAGGACCTCTCCGGCCGCGGCTTCTTTGATCGTCTCGTCTAAAAGCAGGCCCGGGATGACCGCCCCTTTCTGCCGCGTTTGCTCGATCACGCGCTCGACCAAATCGCGGCCGGCCAGCGGACGGGCGCCGTCGTGGACCAGGACGATGCTCGCCCGTCGCGGCTCGATCGCCCGAAATCCCAGGCTGACCGAATCCTGCCTCTCCTCGCCGCCTTTGACCACGGCCGCGATTTTTTCATACCTGGCCAAAAAACTTTTTTTCGACCGGACATCAGGCAAGACCAGGATGATCTCGTCGATCCCGGGGTGGGCATTAAACGTCTCCAGGCTCCAGTCCAAAACCGGCTTTCCCTGGAGGAGGGCGAACTGCTTGGCCGAGCCGAAGCGCCGGCCCCCGCCGGCGGCGACGATGACGGCGGCAACTTTCGTCATCGGGCCTCTTCGTTATAGCGGCCGAAGATCATCTTGCCGACCGTCGTCTGCAGGACCGAGGTCACCGTGATATCCAGATTCTGCCCGATCATCCGCCTGGAATTATCGATAACGACCATCGTCCCGTCATCCAGGTAGGCCACGCCCTGGTCCTTTTCCTTGCCCTCTTTGATAATGAAGACGCGCATGGATTCGCCCGGCAGGACAATGGGCTTGAGGGCATTGGCCAGCTCGTTGATGTTCAAGACGGAAATGCCCTGCAGCCGGGCTACCTTGTTGAGATTGAGGTCGTTGGTGACGATCTTGGCGTCCAGCCTTTTGCCCAGCTCGATGAGCTTCGAGTCCACATCCTTGATATCCGGAAAATCCATTTCGGTGATCATCACGGAGACCTGCTTGGATTTTTGGAGGTGGTCCAGGATGTCCAGCCCCCTCCGGCCGCGCTGCCTCTTCAACCCGTCCGCGGAATCGGCGACCAGCTGGAGCTCCTTGAGGACGAATTGGGGAACGACCAGCGTCCCTTCGATGAAAGACGTGACGCAGAGATCGGCGATCCGGCCGTCGATGATGACGCTGGTATCCAGGATCTTGTAGCTGCCGCCCACGCTCTTCTCTTTGAAAAAGCGGAAGAGATAGGCGGGGTCCAGCCACTCCGACTTCCTCGTCCCGACGAGGAATCCGATGTAGGGCATGATGATCAGGAAGAAGACCTTGATGAACACCGACGTCGGATGATCGTCGGTGATGGAGTGGTACACGCTCCCCAGTCCCCAGCCCAAGAGGACGCCCGCAAACGTGCCGATGGTCGAGCCCCAGATCACTTTGAACTGGGTTTTGCGGATCCTCGTCTCCAGGTGCATGATGATGACGGCCAGGACAAAAGCGACCCCCGCCGAGATCTTGCGATCGAGATTAAACATCGGAAAAAAATAGCCGGCGGTCGTCACCAAGGCGATGATAAAAATCCGGAAAATAAGAATGCCCATGCGACTACCCCTCATTAAAATTAAAATACCTTATCGGTGGCCTCTTTGATATTTTTGACTCCGACGAGTCTAACCCCCGGCAAATCCTCTTTTTCCAAAAGAGCGATATTCCCCTGGGGAAGGATGATCGTTTCAAAACCTAGGGAGACGGCCTCCTTGACTCTGGGCAGGGCCTGGCCGACAGAGCGAATCTCCCCGCTCAAGCCGACTTCGCCAAAGGTCACCATGCCCGAGGGAACGGGCCTGTTTTTTAAGCAGGAAACCGCGGCCAGGATCACCCCGAGATCCGTGGCGGGCTCTTCGATGACCAGGCCGCCGGCCACGTTGAGATAGATGTCCTCTCCGGAGAAGCTGTAGCCCAGCTTCTTTTCGACGATGGCCAAGAGCATCGCCGCCCGAAAGTGGTCCAGCCCGACGCTCATCCGCCTCGGGTTGGAGGTGAATAAAGTGGAAGAGATCAGGGACTGGATCTCGACGAGGAGCGGCCGCGTGCCTTTGATCGTGGAGACGACAACGCTTCCGGCCTCATTGGCCGGCCTCTCTTTTAGGAAAAAGGCGGAGGGGTTGGAGATGGCCTGGAGGCCGCCGGCCGCCATCTCAAAGATGGCCAGCTCCGAGACCGGGCCGAACCGGTTTTTCAGCGCCCGGAGCACCCGGTGGCTGTGGTCCCGCTCTCCTTCAAAAAGCAGGACGACGTCCACCATGTGCTCCAAGGATTTGGGGCCGGCCAGAGATCCTTCTTTTGTGATATGCCCGATGAGGAACGAAGAGACCTGGTTGCTCTTGGCAAACCGGAAGACCCGGTTGGCGACTTCCCTCACCTGGCTGATTGTGCCCGGGCTCGAGGCGAGCTTCGACGAAAAAATGGTCTGGACGGAATCCACGACCAAGATCTGGGGCATGATCTTCTGAGCCTGGGCCAGGATCCTTTCCAGGTTTGTCTCCGCCAGCAGGTAGAGCTTGCCGCCGCGGACGCCGAGCCTGTCCCCGCGGAGCTTGATCTGCTCCAGGGATTCTTCGCCCGACACGTAGAGGACCTTTTCCTCCTGGCTGGCAAAATCGCGAGAGACCTGAAGAAGCAGGGTCGACTTGCCGATGCCCGGCTCACCGCCGATCAGCACCAGCGACCCGATGACAACGCCGCCGCCGAGGACCTTGTTGAACTCCTCGATTTTGACCTTGATCCTCGGCTTTTTGAATTCCTTGATATCCTGATAGAGGACGGGTTCGGACGGAGGGAAAGAATATTCCGCGGTCATCTCTTCTTCGATCTCTTCGATGAGCGTGTTCCACTCGCCGCAGCTCGAACAGCGGCCCAACCATTTCGGCGACTGGAAGCCGCAATTCTGGCAGATAAAGACGGCCTTGGGCTTCATGGGAACTCTAAATCCATCCCTCTCTGGGCCATCGGCTAAGACTCGATTTCCTGGTAAGAAAAATCCAGGTCCGAAAACTTGGCATATTTATCCTGGAAGGCGAGCTTGACGCTGTCCGTCGGGCCGTTTCTCTGCTTGGCGATATTGACCTCGGCAATGCCCTGCAGTTTCATTTCCCTCAGCCGTTCCTCTTTGGACAAATACATCTCCGGCCGGTAAATGAAAATGACCACGTCGGCGTCCTGCTCGATGGCCCCGGACTCCCGCAGATCCGAGAGTTGGGGCCGGGGCTCTCTCCGGCCTTTTTCCGGCGCCCGGCTGAGCTGGGAGATCCCGACCACGGGGATATGGAGCTCTTTGGCCAGCTCTTTGAGGGACCGGGTGAGGAAGGACATCTCCTGGTTCCTGTTCTCAAACCGGCCCCCGATCCGCATGAGCTGGATGTAATCGATGAATACGATGTCCAGGTTCCGCTCCATCTTCAGCCGGCGCGCCTTGGCCTTCATTTCCATGAGGGTCAGAGCGGGAGTCTCATCGATGAAAACCCGGGCCCGGGCCAGCTTTTCCGCGCTGAGCTTGAGCTTCTCGAATTCCCGGTCGCTGATATAGCCCGTCCTGGCGTTCCGGATATCGACCAGGGCGTCTGCGCAGAGCAGTCGGATGACGATCGACTCCTTGGACATCTCCATCGAAAAGAATCCGACGGCAAAGTCCGTTTTGATCCCCACATACTGGGAGATGTTCAAGCACAGGGCCGTCTTGCCCATGGAAGGACGGGCGGCGATGATGACCAGCTCGGCCGGATGAAAACCCGCCGTCAGCTTATCCAGATCCCGGAAGCCGGAGGGAACGCCGGTGACGGCTTCCCGCCGTTCGGCCAGCCTCTCGATAATTTCCATGGTCGGCTTGGTCAGGATCCCCAAAGGCATAAAGCCCGGCCTGATCCTCTGCTCCGCGACATCGATGATGGCGGCCTGAGCCGCGTTGAGGAGCTCGTCGGCCTCCTCCTTTTCCTCATAACTCGCCGAAATGATCCTGGCCGAGGACAGGATGAGTCGCCTGAGAAGCGATTTTTCCTTGATGACCTGGGCGTAATATTCGACGTTCAGGTTTCTGGGGACTCCATCCATGAGAGAGGACAGGTAGGCGGCTCCGCCGACCCCTTCCAGCGCCCCGTCTCGTCGCAGCTCCTCGCTCAATGACAGGAGCTCGACAGAGACTCCTTTGTCCACGAGATAGATGATCTTTTCGATGATCTTCCGGTGGGCTTCCCTGTAAAAATCTTCGGGCGAGACGGTCGACAGCACGACATTGAGGTTTTCGTTGTTGACCAGGATCCCGCCGAGGACGGTCCTCTCGGCCTCAGGACTGTGAGGGGGGGTCTTTTTGAGAAATAAAGAGTCAAGTTCCACGGTTCCCCTCCTTTCGGGCCCGCCCAATCCGCCGCTTTTTCTCTAGCCCAGTCCGGCCCGCCTTATTTTTCAGCTTTTTTTTCTTCGGTGGCGCTCGCCGCGTCCTCTTCTTCCTTCACCACGGCGACTTTGATTTCCGCTTTATCATCATGATAAACCTTGATCGGCACCGCATAGTTGCCCAGCCTTTTGAGCGGCTCGTCCAAAACGAGCTTTTTCTTGTCGATGTCGAATCCCAGCTTGTCCAATTCTTCCTTGATGTCCGAAGCGCTCACGGAGCCGAAGATATGATCCTTTTCCCCCGCCTTCCTGGTAAAGGACAGGGTGACCTGATTGAGCTTTGTAATGAGATCCTGATAAGAGAGACGCTCCTGCTCGATCTTTTTCTTCAAAACCTGCTGCTCGATAGCGATCATTTTCATGTTGGAGGAGGTGACCTCAAGGGCTAGTTTTTTGGGGACAAGATAGTTCCGGCTGTATCCCCGGCTGACATTGACGACATCGCCCTTCCGCCCCACGTTTTCGACGTCTTGTTTTAGGATGACCTTCATAATACCTCCCTTTTCAGGTCCGCAGCCTCAATTCTCGACATAGGGAAGCATCCCCATCAGCCGCGCCCGTTTCACCGCCATGGCCAGTTTCCTCTGGTGGAAGGCGCACGTCCCCGTGACCCGCCGGGGAGAGATCTTCCCCCTGTCCGGGACGTATTTTTTCAGGATGTCGACGTTCTTGTAATCGATGAACTTGATGTTTCTCTGACAGAACCGGCAGAATTTCTTCTTGGGCGGGAAGAATTTCTTGTACGAGCTCCTTTCCATTCTCTCTTCTCTGGCCATGCTATTCCTCCTCGCGTTTCTTTTCCGCCGGGGCCGGGCTTTGGCCCTTGGCGCTCAGGCTTTCGGCCGTCTCCTCTTCGGCGGCCGGTTCCTTGACTTTGCTTCGCTTCTCGGCTTTTTTCTTCTTGCGGACATTGGCCTGGGTTTCCTTGTTCAGGGTGAGGTAGCGGAGGATCGTGTCCATCTGCCGGAACCGCCTGCCCAACTCCTGGGGGATCTCCGGCCCGCCCTCGTAGTGGAAAAAGACATAATAGGCATCGCCCGCCTTCTTGATCGGGTAGGCCATTCTTCTTTTTCCCCACTTCTCCTGCTTGATCATCTTCCCGTTCTTCTGGGAAACGACCTCCGCCATCTGGAGAATGATGGCTTCGGCCTCTTCCTCGGACAGAGTGGGAGAGATGAGGAATCCTGTTTCGTACAACCTCATAGAAACCTCCTTATGGTTTTCGAGCTCCCTCCTTTTCCGGAAGGAGCAAGGAGAACTTTTTTTCTCCCCTTTTTCATAACAGCGATAATCTAATTATAGCTGTTCATGGCTTTGTCGATATGGCCGGCCAGGATCAATTCCAAGGCCTCCCGGGCTTGTTCGAGGCAACGGTCGAAGAGCTCCTTCTCCTTTTCCACGAACGGCGAGAGGACATAGTCGACCATGTCGGCGCCGTCCGGGAACGGCCCGATCCCCAACCGGATCCTGGCGAATCGCGTCGTCTCGATCTCCTCGACGATCGAGGCCAGGCCTCGATGCGTCCCCGGCCCGCCCTCTTTGCGGACCCGGATCTGGCCGAGGGGGAGGTCGATGTCGTCATAGATGACGATCAGGCGGCCGGGCTCAATCCCGGTCCCCTGCAGGAGCGCTCTCACGGCGTCCCCGCTCTTGTTCATGAACGTCTGGGGCATAGCCAGGAGGACGCGTCCCTGGGCCGTTTCGACTTCCGCGGTCTTCGAAAGAAACTTCCTCTTCTTCACCTTGATATCCCAGCCCCGGGCGATCCGCTTGATAAACATAAATCCGGCATTATGCCTCGTGCCGGAGTATCTCCGGCCTGGATTTCCAAGGCCCACAACCGCCCACAAGGATTACGCCTTCTCCTCTTCGTCCTTCGGGGCCCGTTCTTTTTTGATGACCTCGGGCTCGGCAGACTCCGCCGCTACGGCCGCCGCTTCTTCTTCAGGCTTGACTTCGACCTTCTCTTCGTGCGGCACTTGAACCATGACGATGACCGCACCTGGGTCGGCCAGCAGCTTCACGCCCTCGGGGGTCACGATTTCCGCGGCTTTCACGGCTTGGTGAAGATGCAGCCCGGAAATGTCGACGGTCAGATGGTCGGGGATGTTCCCGGGCAGACATTCGATTTCGACTTCACGGGCCATGAAATCCACAAACCCGCCCTCGGACTTGACGCCGACGGCTTCGCCGACAAGCTCGATGGGAACCTGGACCCGGATTTCCTTGTCCATGGCGATCTTAATCAGGTCGGCATGAAGCAGCTCGTCCGTCGTCGGGTCGAGCTGCAAAGCTTTGATCATGACGTTGGCCTCTTCCGAGTCGAAGACGATCCTGAAGATCGTGTTCTCTCCCGATTCGGATTTGAGGATCTTGATGACATCCTTCTTGGACACAACGAGAGGAACATTGTCGGCGCCTTCTCCGTAGAGGATGGCCGGAATCAGGCCGCCTTTCCGGATCCGGCGCGAAGCATTTTTCCCGAAGGCGTCTCTCTTTTCGCTCTTAATAACAAGGTTCATGGTCTTCTTCCTCCTAAACAAACAATGAACTCACGGAGCTTCCCTCGTTGATCCTCCGGATGGCTTCTCCAAAGAGCTCGGCGACCGAAAGGGTGGCGATTTTCCGGCAAGCCCGGCTTTTCTCCGTCAAGGGAATCGTATTGGAAACGATGATTTTTTCAAGCGTCGATTGTTCGATCTTGGCGATCGCCTGCCCGGACAGCACGGGGTGGGTGCAGGTCGCGAAGATGCGTTTGGCACCGTTGGCCTTGAGCGCTTCGGCGCTCAGGACGAGGGTGCCGGCCGTATCCACCATGTCGTCGAACAGGACACAGTTTTTGTCCTCGACATCGCCGATGACATTGAAGACCTGGGCGACGTTGGGCGCCGGCCGTCGTTTATCGATGATGGCCAGGTTTGCGTCCAGCCTTTTGGCAAAAAATTTGGCCCGCCCCACGCCTCCCGCATCGGGGGAAACGACCGTGAGGTCCTTTAGGCGCTGGCTCTGGATGTGCTTGGCCTGGACCGGGGCGGCCATCAGGTTGTCCACGGGGATCGAGAAAAAGCCCTGGATCTGGGGCGAGTGGAGGTCCATGGTGAGAACCCGGTCGGCTCCGGCGGCCTCCAACAGGTCCGCCACGAGCCTGGCCGAGATGGGAACTCGTGGCCTGTCCTTCCAGTCCTGCCGGCCATAACAGTAATAGGGGATGACCGCCGTCACCCGTTCGGCGGAAGCCCGCTTGAAGGCATCGATCATGAAAAAGAGCTGCATCAAATGAAAATTGGCGTCATAGGAGCCGCTCTGGATGATGAAAATGTCCGCGCCGCGGACGTTCTCGTCGATATAAAAGTGGATTTCACCATCGCTGAACCGTTCCAAGACACACTTCCCCAGCTCGATCTTGAGATAGGCGGCTATTTCCGAGGCAAGGTCGATGTTCGAAGAGCCGGCGAATACTTTCATGGCTAAATCCTTTTCATTCAGCTTTATTTAAACTGGGGCGGGAGGATTCGAACCCCCGGATGGCGGATCCAAAGTCCGCTGCCTTACCGCTTGGCTACACCCCAGCATCGAGCTCGCTCCAGCCTCTCTCCCGGGAGACCGTTTCGACGAGGAGCGCGACGCTATGCTTCCTCATCTCCTTCAGGCTTTTCTCCGCCTTTTCCCGGTCCGGAAAAAGCCCGAAGACCGCGGAACCGGATCCCGTGACAAGGGATAACTCTGCGCCCTGGTCTCGGAAAAGGCTCTTAATATCTTTTAACTGAGGATAGAAGCTAAAGATCGTGTCTTCTAATCTATTTTCCAGAAAACCGAATTCTCCGGCTTCTAAAAACCGGATAATTTTACTGTCTTTGTCATCCGAAGTCAAGGCTGGGGGCAAAAGCCGGCCGTAGATCATGGCCGTGGAAACCGGAAAAGGGGGAATGGCCAAGACGCAGGCCAGCCGCGGAAGGTCGGAGAGCGGCGTGATTTTATCGCCGCGTTCTTCGCCAAGGCAGAGGCCGCCGGTAAAAAAATAGGCGACATCCGCCCCCAGCCGCCTGCCCAGCCCGGCCAGCTCCTGTCCGGACAGGTTGAGGCCCCATATTTTTTGGAGGGCGTAAAGCGTCATGGCGGCGTTGCTGCTGCCCCCGGCCAATCCTCGACCGGCCGGGATCTTCTTATCAACGACGATGTGAAGGCCCGACTTCACCCCCGCCTGTTCCCGAAGCAGCCGGGCCGCCCGGAAGACGAGATTATTTCCGTCCCACGGAATGGATTCATCGTTGCCCTGGAGAGAGATCTCGCCGTCGCTGCGGGGGACAAATTCCAGGGTGTCCCAGAGGCCGATCCACTGAAAGAGCGTCCGGATGTCGTGGTAGCCGTCCGGCCGCTTCCGGAGGACCTCCAGGCCCAGGTTGATCTTGGCCAAAGACCTAATCTTCATTTTTCAGGATTCTCTCGATCTCTTCCCAGCTGACAAGGGCGAAATCTTTCAAGGCCGCCTGGCTGAACAGGCCGCTTTTGACGGGCCTGTTGAACTGGATGGATAATAGGCTCAGCCGGCCTTCGCTCTGCAGGCTCTTAAACGTCAGTTGGCGCGGGACATGGCCGCCCGCATCAAAACCCCTGACTCGAAACTGGAAATCCTGCCTTTCGCCCGAGACAACCCGCCCGTGGCCGTCCTTTTCAAACGTCCATCCTTTGAAGATCGGCTCTTCTCCCCGGCCTTCCGCCCAGCCGCCGCTGAGGAGGCCGGCCATTTCCCGCAGGCTGAGGCGAAAGCCCAGGAATTTCTCAAAGATCTCGTCGGTCGTCCCCTGCCAGTACACTCTTTTTGAGGAGAGGACAAAATACGAGGTCTCTCCTTCCACAACCATTTCATAGACCGGCCGGTTCAGCATGTCCAAGACTTGGAGGCGGGCTTGATGGGGGAGCTCAACGGAAAAGGAAAACTTGGATTTGGCGGTTTGCTGGTTGATCGTGATCTTGAGCGAGGCGTATCCTTCCAGTTGCCGGAGTTCGGCCGGCCGCGGGGCGAGGACGAGAGAGATCGGCCGGCAGCCGACCATGGATAGGGCGAATGACAGGACCGTCAAAACGGGTATTTTGATTTTCATCATAAAGGCCTGATCTCTTCGGCGAGCGGCAGGGCCATCGGCCGGCCGGCTGCTCAGTCCAGCCGAAAACCGTAGTCGTCGGTCTTTTTGTTGACCGAACCTTGGGGCCCAGGAGTCTGGAGCCCGGGCCCCCGGCTTTTTCCATCCTCGGAAAGATGGAGCCCATAGTCCTCGCCCTTTCTTTGTTGCTCCTGCCGCATCTTTCTCTTCCGGAACACGGGATAAAAAGGAGACTTGATTTTCCTCCCGAAGCAGGACAGCTTCGGATTCAGGATAAAAAGAATGATAAACAGGCCGAGCACAACAAGAATGCCGTACATTCCCCAATTCATGTTCAATCCTCAGTAGAAAACAGAGACGGGTTTTATTCCCGGATCATGATCCGAGCGTATTATAGGGCCTGCGGCAAAAAAAGAAAAGAGGGGAACGGCGGATCGCTTTCCTCGCGGTTTCCGGGCCGGTTGTTCTAGTCTTCCTGGAACTCCGGGATTTTCTTTTTTTCCTTTTCCTTTCCGAAGTGGAAACCGACTATAAAAGCAGAGGAAATAAATAGGATGCTCAGCAATGTTTTAAAAAAGGACTTCATAAGAACCTTCCATCTCCTATTTTAGTCATCGCCCGAAAAAAGTCAATGATATCTCGTAAGCGTCTCCGTTTGTGTGATTTTCTATCGGTGCCGGAATCGCCCCCGCGCCCCCCTCCACTTGGGGGCCTCGGGGGCGATTCCGGCACCGATAGAAAATCACATATTTGGATACACTTCCTGATATCTCGGGTTCTTCCATTCCTCTATTTTAGTCGAGGCAGACGAGTGCCTTTTGAAACCGGCCGGCATCGGAAAGTTGATTTTTTTGGCGCTTCCTTTTATATTGGATGAAGGATCGCGCTGACGATCATCGAGGACGCCATGAAAAAACCATCCGTGCTCCTGCTGGCCCTGTGCTTGGTCGCATCGATCCCCTGGGCCCAGGGAATCAGAAAGGCTGCCGTCGCCGGGCAATTTTACGAAGGAACCGCAGCCCGACTTTCCGCCCAGATCGACGGCTTCCTGATGGACGCCACGCCCAAGAAATCCCCGGCCGGCCGGGTGCGGGCCCTGATCGTTCCCCACGCCGGTTATGTCTATTCCGGACCAGTCGCCGCTTTTGCCTATAAGCTTGTCCAGGGAGGCGATTTCGAGACCGTTGTCATCATCGGGCCCACTCACCGCTACGGGTTCGAAGGCTGTTCCATCTATCCCAAGGGCGGGTTTGAGACTCCGCTGGGAGTCGCCGAAGTCGACAACTCCATCGCTCAAGCCCTGATCAAGGCTTCGGGCTTCTCCTTCGATCCCGACGCCCACAAGGAAGAACATTCCGTGGAAGTTCAGGTCCCTTTTGTTCAGAAGGTTTTTCCCAAGGCCAAGATCGTCCCCATCGTCATGGGCTATCCCGATGAACAGACGATCCGGGTCATGGCCGGGGCTCTGGCCAAAGTCCTCAAGGACAAGAAAGCGCTCGTGATCGCCTCGACGGACATGTCCCATTATTTGGAAAAAGGAAAAGCGAACGCGCTGGATGCCGAGACGATGGAGCTCATCCAGAATCTCAAGACCAATTCGATCATGAGAAAAGTGGGGCGGAACGAAAATGTTCTCTGCGGGGGAGGGCCGGTGCTCTCCGCCATTTTCTATGCCCAAAAATTGGGCGACGTGAAAGTCGAGATCTTGAAGTATGCCGATTCCGCTCAAACGACCGGGGACGCCTCCGGCGTCGTCGGATACATGGCGGCCGCGGCCTATTCTGGGCAGCCCCTGCCGGAGTTCAGGCTTTCTCCGGAGGAGAAAAAGGGGCTTCTCGAGCTGGCCCGGCAGGCCGTTGAAAAGTTCGTCCGGGAGAGAAAGGTCGTCGACTTTGAGACGACCGACCCGAATTTCCTGGCCGAGCGGGGAGCGTTCGTGACCCTGACCAGAGGCGACCGGCTCCGGGGCTGCATCGGTTTCATCGAACCGGTCTACCCGCTTCATCTCGCCGTGCTCCGGGCCGCGATCTACGCCGCCACCTAGGACACCCGGTTCAATCCCGTCACCGCGGAGGAGTTGAAGGACTTGTCTTATGAAATCTCGGTGCTGACGCCGATGACAAAAATCGACAACCCTCGACTCGTCCAGGTGGGAAAACATGGGCTAATGATCGCCAGGGGAAATCAGAGAGGGCTTCTCCTGCCGCAGGTCGCCGTCGACAACAACTGGAGCCGTGAAGAGTTCCTGGCTCAAGGCTGCCTTAAAGCCGGGCTCGAAGCGGACGCCTGGAAAAAGGGCGCCGAGATTTCCGTCTTCGAGGCCATCGTCTTTCATTAAAAGCCCGTCCCCATCCTTTTCATTAAGGCGGCCCTCTG
>JAPKZH010000095.1 GCA_026393905.1 Candidatus Aminicenantota bacterium | reverse complement strand
CCCGTTTGGATAGAAGTCTCGGCCGGCGATGGAGCCGATGTTGATAATGTGTCCGCGGCCGCGGCGGACCATCCCTGGGATGACCGCCCGGCTGACATAGAGCAGCCCCTTGACATTTGTGTCGATCATCTCTTCCCAGTCTGCAATCTTCCCTTCATAGAGCTTGTCCAGACCTCGGCTTAGTCCGGCGTTGTTGACGAGGATGTCCACCGCCTCCCATTCCGGAGAAAGCGCGGAGACGGCGCGCTCGACGGCGGCCTGATCGCGGACGTCAAGCCCGAGACAACGCGATTCTGCACCGAACTCAGCCTTGAGGTCTGCAGCCAGCTTTTCCAGGCGGTCCAGCCTCCGCGCCGCCATGAGGATCCTGGCGCCCTGGCGGGCGAAGGCTCGAGCACAGGACCGGCCGATCCCCGAGCTCGCCCCGGTGATAAAAACGACCTTATCGCGAAGAGAAGTCATGGTCAGCCTCCAAGGATCTCATTGTACAAGAACCTTGATAAAAAAACAGGCATATTTTATGGTAAAATTCTTCTGAATTTTATCGATCCGATTTATCGAGGATAAAACTTATGCAAGCAACCTCTCTCAGAAAAAAGACCCTTCTGTGTCTCATTCTCTCCCTCTTGGCGTCAAAGGCAGCGGCCGATATGATGATCGCTAAACGCGGAAAAGCCACTGCCAAAGTGGTTGTGACGGGTGGCGCGAGCGAACCAGAAAAGCAGGCCGCCGGCGAGCTGGCCTTCTTTCTTCACATCGTGACCGGCGGCGATTTCCCTATTGTCCAGGAAGCGGCTGGAGAAGGCGGCCGTTTGCTAGTGGGAGAAGGAGCGGTCCGGCTTGCCGACCCGGGCTTCAATGCCGGCGGATTAGGGAAAGAAGAGATCATTGTCAGGACCGCCGGTAACGACCTCATCCTGGCCGGCGGAAGCCCGCGCGCAACGCTCTACGCCGTGTACACCTTCCTAGAAGATGTGGTCGGCTGCCGTTGGTGGACCTCGACGGCCAGCGCCATGCCCTGGAAGCGAACCCTCAAGATCAAACCCGTCTCCATCCGGTATGCTCCGCCGCTCGAATACCGGGAGCCGTTTTGGTTCGTGGCCTTTGACCCCATCTGGGACGCCCGAAATAAGGTCAACGGCGCCAGGGCTGGCGGTGACGACATCCGGGGTGGAAGGCACGTCTACGAAGGCTTCGTCCACACCTTCTTTCCTTTGATCCCTCCTGAAAAGTATTTCGCAGACCATCCGGAATGGTTCAGCGAAATCAAAGGCCAGAGAACGTTCCAAAACGCGCAACTCTGCCTGACCAACGAAGAGATGAAGCAGGAGCTCGTCAAGAACCTCAAAGAACGCCTGCGCCTCAATCCCCAAGCTACGATCGCCTCCGTATCCCAGAACGACTGTGCCAACAATTGCACCTGCCCGCGCTGCCGCGCCGTAGACGAAGAGGAAGGAAGCCCCTCGGGATCGCTGCTGAGGTTCGTCAATGCCGTCGCCGCAGAAATCGAGGCCGAATTTCCCAACGTCACCATCGATACCCTGGCCTATCAATACACCCGGAAGCCGCCCCGGCTCACCCGGCCGCGACCCAATGTCATTACCCGCCTCTGCAGCATCGAATGCTCATTCAGCCAATCTTTGAATGGAGAGCGCAATAAAGCCTTTTTTGAAGATCTGAAGGGCTGGTCAAACATCGCCGACCGTCTGTTCATCTGGGACTACACGACCAATTTCGCCCATTACATTCAGCCCCATCCAAATTATCAGGTCCTAGGGCCGAACATCCGCCTCTTCGTCGAACACAAGGTCAGAGGGATATTCGAACAGGGAGCTTATCAATCGACAGGCGCGGAGATGGCGGAATTTCGGGCTTGGCTGCTGGCCAAGCTCCTCTGGAATCCGTCCTTGGATCCCCAGACGCTCCGCCGGGAATTCCTAAGCGGCTATTATGGTCCGGCGGCCGGTTATATTTCGGACTATATGACCTTGCTCGAGCGGACTGTCCAGGCCTCCGGAGACCACTTGGGCTGCTACTCTCCCCCTGATGCCAAATTTCTATCGCTGGACACCATCCTTCGTGCCTGGGCCCTCTTGAAAAACGCGGAGAATCGGGTCAGGGGTACGCTCGAATACGCCCGAAGGGTTCGGTCAGTCCAGATGCCCATAGTCTACGCCGTCCTTGTCCGCTGGGAAGATCTCCAAAAAGAAGCTTTCGAACGGAACCTGGCCTGGCCCTGGCCCCAGGCGCGAAAAGAATGGCTGGACTGGTTTCTCCAGGCCGCCCGCGCGGAGAGAGTCGACATGATTTCCGAATGGCAAACCCTGGACGACTGGGCCGGCAAAGGGGGC
>JAPKZH010000539.1 GCA_026393905.1 Candidatus Aminicenantota bacterium | reverse complement strand
TGTCGAGATCGGGACGGCAGAAACGGGCTTTTCCTTCGTTTTTCCATTCAAGCCCGACACCGTTCTCTTTGACCCCGATTACAAGATTCTCCGCTGGACGGACGAATTCAAATTTTAAGTATTTTATGTTTTCTCAACAGGGTTTACACCTGTCCTCCAACCAGGGTCTCGACGATGCCCTCAAGTACTTCCAGCTAGCCTCTCTGATCAAGCCCGACTGGCCCGATCCATACCTCAAGCTCGGCTACGTCTACCTGAACAAGGCCGACAATGCCAACGCCATCGCCAAGTTTGAGAAGTTCCTGACCCTTGAGCCCGACGGCGAGCGCGCCGCCATGGTCAAGAACATTCTCGGCGCCATCCGAAAATAGTCCGAACCGGTTTTAAGATATGGGAATGTTTCATCCAAACCCCTTCTGGTTACTCCAGCCGCTCGATCTCATACACCAGGAGCGTGTTCGGAGAGATGACGAAGCGTTTCTAGTTCTGGCGTGCGGTCCGCGGCCGTGCCGGCCGCGAATTCGCTCACGCCGCGTCATTCGGCCCATTTGAGGAGCCGGAGCCCTTCCAGGCGGATGACCTCGGGCACGAGCGCCTTGAAGACCCGGCAATAAGGAGAGCGGGCCGAATACGAGCCGGACGTTCTATAAGCGAGGAGCGGGCATCCCCCGGCGCAGAAACGGATCCAGCGGCAATCCCGGCATCCCGGCTTCTCCGTCGCCGGCGGATTTTGAATCCCACGCAAGTCGGCCCGGATATCGCCGAGCGGGTCAGGCCGCGAACTGTCGGAGACCAGACCCTCGAAGTCCATTTGGCATTTCACGGCCCTGCCCCTTGGATCGAACGCGATATAGTTTTGCCCGACACCGCAGGGCCGATCGTGGAGCAAACCGAGCCGGGTCATGTCCAACAGCGAATCGAGCATCGATTGGGGAGGCAGGTATCGTTCGATCGCCGCGTAGGCGTCCTTCATGGACCGAATGATCCTCTCCGGCTCGACTCTAAGGGACGGATCGCCGGCCGAACAGGGGGTTTCTTTATAGAAGTCAAGGACGAACGGGATCTCTTCCTTCAGGAGGAACTCGACGAAGGCCGGGATCCCCTCGACGTTCAGGTTTGAGATCACGGCCGAGATGTTGAACAGAATCCCCGAGCGCTTGACCCGCTCCAAGGTCCGGATGACGCGAACGAAGCTCCCCGAGCCATCAGGAAAGATCCGCTGGGCGTCGTGGTCGGGTTCCAATCCGTCCAGGGAGATCATCAGATGGATGTTCCGCTCTCGGAGCTGCCGAAGCCTGAGGTCCGAGATGGCCACGCCGTTGCTCAAGAGCTCGTAGTGGGCCTGGAAATCGGCAGGAAGGCGGTCCGCAAGCTCCCGGCGCAGGGCTTCTGTCCGGTCGATGGCGGCGAAGACGGCCCGGAGGTTGAGCAGAGCCTCCCCGCCGGCGAACTTGATGCCGAGGCGGGAAAAACCGTGGATTAGGACGGAGCGGAAAAGGGCGTCCACGACCCCCTCGGCCGTCTCTTGGCTCATGTCTTCGGGCGTTTTCGTGATGAAGCAATACCGGCAGCGGAGGTTGCACCGGTTGGTGATCTGAAGCCAGGCGATCATCCCCGCCGGCGGAAAATCCTCGATCGGCGGGAGACATCCTTCGAAGAGAAGCTCGGCCTTCACAAGATCGGCCAGGAGGCCGTCGATCTCACCCTTCGAATGATCAGGGAATTTCTTTCTGAGCCCGGCGGCCGTCCCGCCTCTCACGAGGGTCCTCAAGATCCGGGTCGCTTCGGCCGAGACGACTGACACCGGACGTTGAGCACGGTGATTGACGACGGCATAAAAACCAGGAGAGATCGGACGGAAATGCGTTTCGGGCGGGGCGTAGAACCGGGTCATCCCGCCTGTCCCCTGGATCGAAGTCCGCGATGGTCTCGTCAAGGAGCGCTTCAGGAGATCGGCCTGACGGCGCTCCTTTCGATAGTCAATTGCAGCCCCCCGAACTGCAATTCATGACCCATATACAGTTAGTTATCGGGCAGTCGGTGGCCAGAGCTCTCTGCGCGGTCCGCTTCAGGGCTCCGAGGCTCTGATTCTTGCAGCCTTGGATCTCTTTCCCGAAGCCGAAGATCCGGACATAGGGACTGACCTTGGGGTCGAACTCGGCCCGGAGTGAGGGGATGGGCTGGAGAAGGCGGACCTGGGACATCCCCTCCTTGATGAAATTCTCGAACTGGAACCGTCGTTCGGAAAAGGCGGCCCGGAACGCCTCCATCTGCTTCGGGTTGAGGGTGAAATTGGACATCAGGAGCTGTTCGAGGTTTTGTTGGGCGGCGGTTAGGATCCGCTCAAGGGCGGCCGGACCCTGCCCCTGGACCTTCTGGAAGAAGGCGTTGAGGCTGTCGATCGTCAGGACGGGTTTGCCGGCGGACTGAGCGAACAGGCGGCCGTAATCCTGAGCGAACAGCGGGATCGACAAGGCCCCCAAGGCGCTCTTGCGGACGAAATCCCGCCGCGATATCGAATGGTCTCCATTCTTCCGATGATGGCTCATCTTCCCCTCCTTCTAGGGATAAGAAACTCCTTTTCCTCTGCGCTGGCTGAGTGAGCGTTCATGCGCCGATTTTACGTCCTCCCATCGTTAGGGATTATCAGGATTATAGATCGCAGCGTGATCGGATGTCAAACAGAAAAGCCTAAAAGGGCCGGAAATCCGACAGACCTCTAGGTCTCAATATCGCCCGTCCGCGTCCAGCCGGGGATACCATCCACGGCCCGCATGATGGCGGGCTTGTCTTCGGCGGTGGGGGAGATTGCGCTGTCGCCGGGCCGGGCCGCGTTCCCTCCCGAACAGGCCGCCGCCATGAAGACGGCGGTGGCTGTGGAGAGTGGTTTATGTAATCTCATCTGCATTTCCCAGGATGGAATATATTTCGAGGCCATGGCTCTTGACAAGCGCATTAAATAGCATTAAATATAATGCATACTATTCATAACGAGGACGCTATGAGACAAAAGAGCATTACGCTTCGTCTTCCTGAAGAGGAATATGTGGCGTTTACGACGGTCTGTAATGAAAAAGGCTACAGCAAAACCGGCAAAATCAGGGAGTTCATCAGGAACATGGTCAAAACTGAGATAGCCGAGGTCGAGCTGAGCGCTGGGGAGTGGGAGAAGGTCCGAGAGGGAATTCTCGAGATCGAACAAGGCCGTTACGCTACACTCGGGGAGATGAAGCGTGACCTCGCCCGGAGAAAGCTGGCACATAAGCAAAATCGCCAATGAGGCACGCCGGGCAATCGAGTCACTCGATCTGGATACCCAGGAGAGAATTCTAGCCGCGCTCGAGATCCTTCAAACGGACCCCTTCTCAGGGGACGTCAAGAGGATCAAGGGCAAAAGAGATATTTATCGGCTGAGGTCCGGCAGGTTTAGAGTTTATTTCCGGACAATTACTGCGTCACGATCGATCGAGATCTTATTGTTTGATCATCGGGGAGCGATCAAAGACAAAAACGTCCAAAGGCTCTAAGGGATAAGAAACTCCTTTTCCGCTGCGCTGGCTGAGTGAGCGTTCTTGCGCCGATTTTGCCTCCTCCCATCGTCATGGATGATAAATCGTAGCATGATCGGATGTCAAGTTGAGCTTAAAACAGCGGAAGGGGAGCTCTGAAGACACAGAAAAGCTTAAAGTGCCGGAAACCCGACAGACCTCTCCGCCCCGCTAAAGAGAGAATCATGAAAAATACTCATAGCTCGCTTCAGCGGCCATCAGAACTTCCTGATAAGCAATGCGCGAAGGAGGCTTGTCCGCGACACTGGTTACTCCAGCCGCTCGATCTCATACACCAGGAGCGTGTTCGGAGAGATGACGAAGCGTTTCTCGTTCGGGCGCTGTTTGGCATAGAAACCGCTTGTCTTGTATCCCATTTCGGCGGGAACGATCACAAGACGTTTCTCGCCCTTCTTCATCAAGGCGAGCGTCGCGTCCAGGCCGGGGTTGATCTTTGTTTTCCCGATTTCGTAGACGAACGGCTCGGCCACGTCGCCCCAATAGGGCGTGCCGTCCGCGGCCGTGCCGACGAACGCCTTCCCGCTGAGCAGACATTTTCCCGTATATACGACCTTCATTATTTCCCCGACTGCAGGCGGCATACCCCGACCTTCCCGGAGAATGACATATTTCAATCCGGATTCGCCGGCGACGGCGTTCGGCCAATTTTTTAGAATAAGAGCGTCCTCGTCGGCCTTCCGCCGGGCCTCCGCGTCCTTCACCCGCGCCGTGGCCTCCCCGAGCATTTTTTGAAAGCTCTCGGTTGTCGTATGGAATTTTTTGGCCGCCTTGCCGACGCGGACGATCTTCACCGTTTGGATCTCGTCGTCCTGGACGATCTTGAAGACAGTGTCCATCCCTTCGAC
>JAPKZH010000228.1 GCA_026393905.1 Candidatus Aminicenantota bacterium | reverse complement strand
AATGAGGCACTGGAATCAAACCTCTTCGTTTCCGATTTATTTGCGCGAGGCGGGCCGAGCCACTCTCGGCGATTTTGTCCCCGGGGTATCCCCACGGCAGGCAAGCGGGGAGAAGTTTACGGTAGCAAATTGACATTTTTCGGCGAAGGGCGATATCAATTGCGAGCTTATGGAAGGCAGGGTCACGCAGCGCAGAAAATCAACTCCTTATCTGCCAAAGACAAAAATGAGCCGCTTTTTTGGTCTATAATAAGGAAAATGAGCATGAAGAATGACCAATGGATGGTGCTTGCGATAGCGGCCATTTTCTTCTTCCCGTGCTTCGTTTCCTGCAAAAAAGAGAACGCGCTCTGGAAAGCAAAGACAACGGAAGAGAATGGGGTGATAGTCGTTAGGAATCCCGCAAAACCAATGCTCGGGAAAGATGCCTGTTTTGTTGAAGAAGACTTGTCGATTGGAAGCCCTGGAAGCGAGGAAGAACAAGCGTTTTCGGAAATAGCAGGCGTGGCAGTTGACAGAGAAGAAAATATCTATGTCCTCGATTCAAAAGAAGCACACATCCAGGTCTTCAATAAAGCGGGCATATACTTGAGGACTATCGGAAAGAAAGGCCAAGGACCAGGCGAGATGCAGCGGCCGATAAACATCTCCATTACCCCCGGAAACGAAATCCTCGTCAATGATCGGGGCGCCCGCTTTCTGCATTTCTTTGCTCTCGGCGGTGAACATCAGAGGTCTATATCCCTAGCGAGGATTCAATCTTTCTCACGTCCACTGGCTGATTCTGGAAACAATATCCTTGCCAGATTTGGGACATTCATGCCCGACCGCGTCTCTTTTGTTCTGGCAAAATTTGATCCGAGGTTAAAGCAGTTGTTTCCAGTCTTCTCCTACGATTATGACAACAGTCCCAATATCTATGACGTATTTCCGCCGGACTGTTTTTGGGCCGTGGGAAGGGATGACAATATCATCTGGGGATATTCCGATAAGTATGAGTTGAATATTCTAAATAAGGATGGGCGCCTAGTGCGAAGGATCATCAGAGATTATGCCCCGGTAAAGACAACCGACGATGAGAAAAAGGACTGGATCAAGTTTGCTTTCGGAAATGAAGGCGTTCCCCCTGAAGCAAAAGTGAAATGGCCGAGTTATCACAACGCATTCCGTTCCCTCATCGTCGACGATTCAGGAAGAATCATCGTTGAGACCTACGAGAAAGCTGCTGACGAGCGCGGATTTTATTACGATGTCTTCGATCCCGAAGGACGATACCTAGCCCGAATTCTCCTCAATGCCGCGCCGCGGTCCATCACAAAAGACAAGCTCTATACGATCGAAGAGGTTGAGAAGGGCTACCAAGAAGTCAAACGTTATTCAGTTGCCTGGGGATATTAAGGATGAAGCCAGAGGCCCTGGGCATGGCTTCCCGGCAAATGACAGGACGCAAACGCGGATAATCGCCTCATCTAAGCAGACGACTGGAGTCCTTGGATTTCTCACCCAGACTTAGCCATTTTTAGCGATTTTGTCCCCGCCCTGTCCCCACGGCGGGGACGCGGGAAGAGGTCTGCTTGTCTCTTGTCTGTATTGACATTCCTTCCCCCGATATTCTACTATTTTTAATAGTCAGTGGAGAAGAAATCGCTGTGAAGATGTTATTCGATGTATTTATCTGCCATGCATCGGAAGATAAAAGATCATTCGTCCGTCCGCTGGCAGAGGCACTCAGGAAGGAGAACGTTGAGGTATGGTACGACGATTTCACCCTGAAGCTTGGCGACTCCATTCGCCGTGCGCTGGATAGAGGTTTGAAGCAATCCCGGTTTGGGATCATCGTTCTAAGCAGAGCATTCTTTGGGAAGAAGTGGCCTCAGTATGAGCTTGACGCGTTGGCGGAACGCGAAATGCAGGGAAGCGACAAGATTCTCCTTCCTGTATGGCATGGCGTTTCTCATAACGACATCATGGGGTATTCTCCAGCGCTGGCCGATCGGAAGGCAGTTTCTTCGGAGGCAGGTATTCAAGAAGTCGTAGATGAAATACTTGATATAGTACACCCTCAGCAGAGCCCCCTCATCGTGGCCCGCGATATGCTTCTTGAATGGGGAGTGACACCACCTGTCATCACTGATAAGTACTGGTTAACTGTTGTAGAAGCGGCTAACCGAATTCCCGGCTATGGCGTAAATATTCCTGAGGATTCCGCTTGGTATAGGTGGAGCTTCCCATTGCCTGAAAAAGGAAGAGAGCCGCGGAAATGGGGTGAGCGACTCGGTTGGGCCGCTATGCAAATGAACTGGGTGAAGACAGCCGAAAAAGTGCCCATCACACCACTGACTCCTGCCGATAAAGTTTTGAAGTTCATCTCCTCACACCCTGGTTTGCAAGAGATTTGTATGATTCTCCCCAAACTCTTAGCTGAATATGCCCCCCAGCTCACCATCCGGGGCTTTGGGGGACCGTTCGAAGTCATATTCGAGAAAGAGTACCGAAAATCGTGCACTAGATTGACAACAAACAAGGCTGACCACACATGCGATGAAGAGTGGGTACTTCGGCATCCCAATTTTGGAAATTTCGAGCCGTCTGAAATTGCTTTCGAATACTTCCACGGCGGCCTGTTCGGACCTCATGTTTCCCCGTACGAGGATGCAGATCACGTCTTCTGGCTCTTGTCTTCGGTAAGTTCTTGGCTTCCCAGGGAGATACACACGCTATTGCTGAATGGCGCAAGGGATGGGATAGTTTGGCCCTGGTTCATTATTCCAGAAGTTGTTCCAAAGAAGCGCTGGAAAACATGCGGGGAACTGGCGAGCGCAATGACTACGGCCAAGTCGAAGAGACGAAAGTTCAGATGGACGTCCAAGGCTAAAGATGATGCTTTAAATAGAATCTCAATATCAGTAAAGAAGCTTCGTCTTACTGAGACGCCCCAAGAAATATTCAAGCGTTTCGTCACCAGTAGGTTCCCCGAATATTACATCCAAGCTCAGCACAGAAAAAGCAGAAACCAGCGGGGTTCTTTTCGGCGCCTACAAAAGAAGCCGAAGAGGCAGGCCAATAATGGCATCAGGAAGTGACGCGTATAGAAGACAAGCTTCTATTCCTATTCCTCTCTT
>JAPKZH010000335.1 GCA_026393905.1 Candidatus Aminicenantota bacterium | reverse complement strand
GGGGTAACCGCTGGATATTTAAGTAATTTTGAAGGCGGATTTTGGCCGCATGTGGAACTAAATTTTCAACATAAGTTATCGCCTCGGTTCACATTGCAGATGGCTATAGATTATTATTACAAATCCAAACTCGATTATCATAAATTTTGGAAAAAGAGTTTTTTGATACCTGCAATCAGTGGAATCTACAGATTAAATCCGGGAAGCTCAAACTTTGAGAATATAATTACTTTTGTTTCCTTTGGTTTAGGAGTAATGGCAATTACTTCGGAAGAAGATGCTCCTGTGGTTCTAGGAATGTATAAAATAGGAGGAGGGCTAAGATATCGTCTTTTTAAAGAATCATTTATCTACACAGATTTATTGCTTCATATTCCCTGGTTCTATTTAGTACCTAACCTAGAAAGAGTCTTTATTTCGATAAATATTGGCTATTCGCTCCAGCTTTAATATGGAAAATAGGTATTTTTAATAAAGGCCAGAACAATCCCGCCAGCCATACGAAAATCATGCCCTCGAACAAAAATTCCTAGAAGAGGGGGACCTGCGGGAACAAGGTTGTGAAATATGGGCTGTGGCGGAAAAAAATTTCCTTTTCGGCTGGGCTGACCGAGAGAGCATCGTTGTGCCCATTGCCCCTCCAACCATCGTGAGGAAATATAAATCGCGACTTAAAGAGATGTCTAGGACAGCTTAGGAAGCATGACGCTCAGGCGCCCGGCAAAGCCTCCCGGTTAAAAACCTTGCAGTTTCCGTAATCGATAATGACCAGGGCCCAGACCTCCGGATGGAGGCAGCAATATTCTTCGACCTCGGCTGTGGTCATGACCAAAAACGCCGTCGAGAGCGCGTCGGACTCGGCCGCCGAGGGATGCGATGCCCAGGCCGCCAGGTGGGCTTGGGCGGGGAGGCCGGTTCTCGGGTCCATGACATGTGTGCCTTTGATCTCGGTCCCCGAGCCGCTGAGCGCCCGGCCCGTAAGAAGGACTTGATTGGGCGCTTCGGGCCATCCGCCGCCGACCCCGACCGGCCAGCCCTTGCCTTCCATGCTTAGGTTCGGAGGAGATCCCATGGCGGCGACAGTGCTGGTCCCGCCATGAATAAGGGCCCGATCAATTCCCCAGTCCAACAGGAAAGCCAAGGCTTTGTCGAGCGCGTAGCCTTTGCCGATTCCCCCAAGGTCGAGCTCCAGGCTTCTAATGAGGTTTTTTTTGCTTGAGTGGAGCCTGGCTTCAAAACCGGAAGAGGTTTGGACAAGCTCGAGGGAGGGAAACTCATGAGCGGCGATTTCTGCCGATGGTTTCTCAAGTTCCTCCCCACCCCCCTTTATCAATGAGGGGAGAGGCGCGAGCTTTTTCCCTGCCCGGAGCTCGCCTAATAAACCCGGGGATTGAATATGTGACCGGACGTTGATATCAAAAGCTCCGTCGGTCTCGAGCCGGACTTTCTCGGCGATGGTCAGGCATTCAAATGTCTCAAGGCCGATGATGAGGGACTCACCCGGCTTCATCTTGTTCATCTGGCTGATCTCACTGCACGGATTGAAGCGGCTGAACAGGTTTTCGATCCTGTCGATCTCCTGGAAAACGACCCGGGCCGCCTGCCCGGCATACTCCTCGTCTACGCCGGCAACGACGGTCTCGAAGAATGTGCCCATAGCCTGGTGGGAAAACCGGTGAACGGGCTGGACGGAAGGCATGGTTACTTAGCTTGGGGTTGGGGCAGGATAGCGATATCCAGGAAGATGAGGCCTGTCAAGAGGGCGACGAGAGCGCAGTAGCGGTGGACGACGATCATTGCCTTTTGCGTTTCGAAGGGAAAATAGGGGACCATCGATCCCAGAGCCGTGACCATAAGGCAAAGGCCGGCTACGGCGAAGACCCAAAAGAGGAATTTCCGGACGAGCGATTTGGAAAGATTCTTAAATACGGGACAGGCCCAGCTTTCAAAGGCCGCCGCTTCTTGCCGGTCGAGCCGGTAGGCCCGGGCGCGCCAGATCAGGGCGAAGGCAAGGCTGACCGCAAAAAGACCGCCCAAGCTGACATGGATGAGCAGGGGAACGCCGAACATTCCCCGCGGGCTAAAAATGGCAAAGAGAAGTCCGCTGGCCGCCTGATAGACAAAGCTGGCCGCGAGAGCCAGGAAAATCCATTTTGTCCAGCCCGGGTAATAATTTTTGATCCAGCCGGAAACGACACTTTGCCCTTTTTGGAAGGTTTCTTTTTTGAGAATGGACTTCATCCAGGACCACAGCCAGGGGAAATAACCCGCCGCCTTTTTGCCCGCCGCCGGGGATTTGGCTCTGAAGCGCAGCGAAGTCAGCCGATAGGAGAGCCCAAGGACGGCCAACACGGTGATGATGGTGAACAGCATGGCGGATCAACTCCTCTTGTCGATGAGCCCGGAGAGCCTCCCCAGGGCGAGCAGAAAGACCAAGAACAGGATCGAGCCGATGACGATGGCGGCTGCAAAGAGAATCCATTTCAGGACCGGCCGGACGGTGAAGGACAGGCCGAAGAGAAAATAATAGGGCTTTGTCAGGCCCATGAAGGACGAGGCGGACCGGACCAAAACATTTTTTGTTTCGAGCGGCCCGGTGCCCGTGACTTTTCCAAAGAAGAACGATGAGCCTGC
>JAPKZH010000063.1 GCA_026393905.1 Candidatus Aminicenantota bacterium | reverse complement strand
GAAAAGGCATTGATGGCAAAAAGCAAAATCAACGGCAAGGCGCCCAAAGCCATAATTTTTGTACAAATCGTCGTTCTCATCGGAAATTCCTCCTTGTCATATTCCGTTATGAACGGAGAGGATTATATATCATTGAGAGCGATTGAACCATTTTAAATGTTCGACGCACCGGCCTTTACTATTTCACGGAACACCTAATCGTTCTTGACATCGATCGGTGGCCGGAAATATACTTTTCTCGTGAAGGGCGGTGCCGATTCCGATCTGAACGGGAGGGATCACCGCCTTGCGCGAAAAAGTTAATTCTTATTGGGTACGATCTGCGATTCATCGTCCTGCTCAAAAAAATCGGTTTCGAAAAATAGGAGGCCGATATTATATTTGACATTTGGACGTCCAAATGTTAATTATAGTTTCATGATTATCCGTCCTTATTGGCTGAATCGCATTCGGGCCGTTTGGCAGAAGCGGCCGATCGTCTGGCTCGCGGGAGTCCGTCGCGTCGGGAAAACTACCCTGGCTCGGATGTTGCCCGATATCGTTTACCTCAGTTGCGATCTGCCTTCTGAGGCGCGGCGCTTAGAGGACCCTGAAATGTTTTTCGGGGCGCAATCCAAAAACGCCGTCATCGTCCTGGATGAAATCCATCGCTTGAGCGATCCGAGCCGTATTCTCAAGATCGCTGCCGACGCATTTCCCGGACTTCGCATTCTGGCCACTGGTTCCTCGACTTTAGCCGCTATCCGTAAATTCAGAGATTCCTTGACAGGTAGAAAACTGGTGCTGACTTTGTTCCCGGTTCTCTGGACGGAATGTGAGGAGGAGTTTCATATCCTCGACTTGGACCGGAGGCTCCTTAATGGGGGGCTTCCCGAGTTCCTTCTCAATCCGACTAAGGACGAACATCTTTTTACCGAATGGATGGATAGCTTCTATGCCCGTGACATCCAGGAGCTGTTTGCCGTCCGCGAGAGAACGGGCTTCCTTAAGCTTTTGCGCTTAATGCTCAGGCAGAGCGGGGGCCAGGCGGATTACTCGGCCCTTTCCCGGGAATGCGATCTCAGCCGTCCGACGGTGAAGGCTTACCTTGAAGCGATGAGCATCGCTTGCGCCCTCTACCCGTTGCCCCCATTTCATGGAGGCGGGCGGAGAGAGATCGTGCGCCGCCCGAAGGTTTATGGATTCGATACGGGTTTCGTCACCTACGCGCGCGGCTGGAGAGATATCCGTGATGATGATCGCGGTCTTCTCTGGGAGCATCTGGTCCTGGACGTCCTTCGTGCAGCGACTTGGGGAGAAGGCCTCCATTTCTGGCGGGACAAATCGGGCCGCGAAGTGGATTTTGTCGTCCGACGCGGGCGAGCCGTCGATGCCGTGGAGTGCAAGATTAATGTCGATCGTTTCGACCCCAAGTCGCTCGCTGTTTTCCGGGAATCGTATCCCCAAGGATCGAATTATCTCGTCTGTCCGGCGATCAAATCCTCGTTTGCCCGACGGTTCGGCCCCCTTGTCGTCAAAGTCGTCGGCTGTCGGGATCTGTTAGGAGAGTTCGAGAAAGGGTAAAATCTTGAAGTATCCGAAATGTCAGCATGAGAATCCACTTCCGATCTGAACGGGAGGGATCATCGCCTTGCGTGAAAAAGAAAATTCTAGCGTCACGAACGGCCAGAGTTTCCTCGACCGCGAGGCGGAGATCAAGCGGTCCGCGGCGAAGAAGTGACGGAGGGCAAAAGATGAATAAATTTAGGCAATGTCCAAATTGCGGGAAGTCCCCCCGAGGAGGTATTTTTGGAGCGGCATTTTTTAAAATATACGAATGTAAGAAATGCAAGAAACTATATTGTTATCATTGCGGAGAGAAATATTGCCCTGATTGCGGATCAACAGAGCGTAATACTGCTGGAGAATGTTGGGGTCCGAAGAAAATTCTTGTTCCGATGCCATGAAGATTCTGAGCATAATCGTGTTAACTATAAATCTTAGGAGGGGAAGAATGAGAAAATCCGGCGGAATGGTCAACGCCTATCAAGCAGTTCAATTGGCTCTCAAAGACCGGGATTTCAGGCAACAATAACCTTTATCAAAAGGATGATGCCCAGCCCGAGCAGCATCACATAGACATATTTATTGAATTTCTCTGCCGGAATCTTCCGGCTGATTTTCAAGCCGAGGAAGATCGCAAGAAAGACAAGAGGCAGCGAATAGAGATAGGTTGTCAGGACAGTTTTCGTCCAAAGCCCGGCCAGGCCCTGGCCGATCATAATGGCCCCGCCCGTCGGTAGAAAATAGCTTTGGAGCGTGGCCCGGAACGACTCCGGCTTCCAGCCCCTCAGGATGCCGTAGAGGATGACCGGTGGTCCGTTTGTGTTGTAGGCGCCGCCAAGGATCCCGCCGATAAATCCGAAGAGAAACCCCCAGCGGTCGCTTTTTATTTGATGCAGGCCGGGTTTGGCCAGGCTGTAGAGGGAGAAGACGATGAGGACGAGAGCCAGGACAAGGTTGACAACGTTCTCATTGATTTGCTTCAAATAGAGAATGCCGATCGGGATTCCTGCCAGCGTGGAGATGATCAGTCTCATGGTGCTTTTCAGGTCGATATGGCGCCATTCCTTGATCAGAAGGCAGATGGCGATGGTCGGGGCGATGAGAGCCACAACGGGCGT
>JAPKZH010000048.1 GCA_026393905.1 Candidatus Aminicenantota bacterium | reverse complement strand
GTCGTCGCTTTCTATCTGCCCCAATGGAGAACGTCGAGCCTCTTCTTTGTCGCTCGTTATATGGTCGCCCATGTCATCAGCGCGCTGGCCGCAAATTTCTTTGTTTTTTTCTTCTGCGTCTTCCTAGAGGCGCTCTTGATGGTTTTTCTAAGCGCCCGATATTTTCGGCGGCTTTCGCTGTATGTCCGTTTTGTGTTACTGGCGGGCTTAATTTTTTTGATGATGATGTTCTTCATCGATTCCATCTCCGTCGGTAAAACATTTTCCGCGCTGACGGCCTATAAAGACAGCCATTCGCCGCTGATCTTAGCCTTCCCGCCCATGTGGTTTGTCGGCCTCTATGAGGTCCTTCTTGGAGCCAATGATCCCCTCTATTCCACTTTGGCCTATCTGGCCATCGCCTCCATTGTTGTGATGGCGGTGATTTATTTTGTCGCTATGAATATCAGCTACAGCAGGCATCTCAAGAAAACGCTGGAGACCGAGAAAAAACCACTCCATTTGCCCAAAATCCTGGATGCGCTTTCCAACTCTTTGAACAACATTCTTCTTCGGAATCCTATCCAGAGAGCGCTGTTTCACTTCTTCGGCCATACCCTAAGAAACAGCTCCACACATAAATTCCAACTGGCGGGCTATCTGGCCACGGCCCTTGGCTTTATCTTGATTCTTTTGAATTCTCAGCAGGCAGCCTTTAGAAACATGTCGATTTCCAACAAGAATCTTCTAGCCATCCCCGTCATACTTTCGATCGCCCTCCTCCTCGGTGTTCGCGGGATCGTCAATGTCCCGCTGGCGCCGGAGGCCAACTGGATTTTTAGGCTCACCGAAGGGGAGAAGAGGCGATACTATTTTATGGGCTTAAAAAAGGCGATTTTCTTTTTTGCGCTTCTTCCCCTCTTTGTCATTCTATTTGTCTTTTTCACTTTTCTTTGGGGGTGGTTTTATGCGCTGCTCCACTGCCTTTATGGCTTGGCCGCGGCCCTTGTGCTCATGGAGATTTTGTTCTGGAGATATGCCAAGATTCCGTTTGCCTGTCTGACCGTGCCCGGCAAAGCCAAACTCCATATGCTCTGGTGGGTTTATGGGGCGGCCATTTTGATTTTCACAAGCCTGTTGAGCCGTGTCGAGAAAAACCTCTTTATGAATCTTTCCGATTTCTGGCCTGTCATCGGCGCGGGGTTCATGATCGTTCTTTTTCTTGAAGTTTACCAATATCTTTTCATCTATGGGAAGATTCAAATCGTCTACGAGGAAGAGCCCGAGCCGGCGCTGATCGGCCTGGATCCCAGGAGTTGATTTTTTCCCGAGAAGAGACTTTCTATAGGGAGGAGGGAAACATGAAAAAGTCCTTCGTTCTTTTGTCGTGTTTTTTTCTTTTATTTGGCTGCCAGAAACAGTCCAAAATCGATAAAACTCGAGAAAACGACGTTGAGGTTGTCCTGAATCATCTCTACCCCTACATCATCAAAGGCGAGCCGAGCACCCCCATTCTTGAGAAGATTTTTTCTATCGATACCGAAAGGGAAGATTTGCTGAAGATCGGATTGACCGATATCGAGACATTCGATGTCGATGAACTAGGCAACATTTTTATTATTCAGTGGCAGACCAAAGATAAATTTGTCTTCAAATTCGATCCGCAAGGGCATTTTATCAAATCTTTTTTGCGGTTTGGCCAGGGACCGGGGGAGTTAGAATACGGAGGAAGAGTATTGATCAATCCCAAGGGCGAACTGATGGCCAAAGATCCTTCCAAGCCGAAATTTCTCGTCTATGACGGAGATGGACATTTCCTCAGGGAAATGCGCCTGGAAAGAAACTTTAGCCCAACCCCTTTAACCAATGGAAGCTACTTTATTTTTTGGGGAGAGGGTACGCCGGAGTTACGCAAACAATTCGTCGGGATATGCAATTCTGAATTTCTAAATATAAAAATCCTTGATCAAATCCAATATCCTAATGCCCTTAACGTCCGGTGCCCCGTGAATAGAGACCTGCTGATTTATAAAGCAGGGGGCGATAAAATCTATATCGGGAACACGGCCAAAAGGTATGAAATCGGCGTCTATAGCCTTGAGGGGAATCTATTAAGAAAAATTAGAAAAGAATACAAGGAGGTGGCTGTCACGGAAGATATCAAGAAGGGTTATTTTGAACCTTGGCCGAAAGATGATCCCCTGCGCAATAATTTCTATTTTACGGAAAACTGGCCCGCTTATCGCGGCCTGTTTGGCGATGATGAAGGCCGGCTGTTCGTTTTGACCTATGAAGCCGGCGGAAGTCCCGGCGAATTCTTGTATGATATTTTCAATCCGGAAGGGGTTTTTATCGGAAGAATGAGCCTTGCCAACATGAAAAAACTTACCTCCCCAGAATCATTTGCCGTTAAAGTCAAGAAAAACCGTCTCTATGGTCTCCGGGAGAAGGAAAACGGGTATAAGGAATTGGTGGCTTATAAGCTCGCCTGGAAATGAATCGCTAAAATTAATATCAACACAATAATTAAAATGACATCCGTGTTCGGGCGGCCTAAGCGTCGCCCAGACATTGTCACTTTATCTATTACGTCTGTATTAATTGGAAAGTAACTCATCCGTAAAACTATTTTACATATGTAAATTATTTTTGATTTCAGCCTTTTCATTAAAGGCCTAAAAATTATGGAAATCTGGGCGTCCGAGGGCATTTTAGAGAAAAGTATCGCCTATCCAAATCAGGCACAAAATATGCATTAATGACTGTTAAATGGGAATGGATGGATAAATTTGCCGCTGGCTGGGAATAATTCCGGGTGCCGATTGTCTTTATATAAGCGAGGCCGTTATTTTGACTTTGCCGCGGATATCTGTTATTTTTTAAGCAATAGGCTTGTTACCGATAAAACATGGCAAAAGCAACGATTCAGCTCAAGCGGGCGTAATATAAGTGAATCCCGCTTTTGTTTTCAGGGAATTTAGGTGAATTTCAGCGTCAAAGCTGGAGAGGGTTAACATGGTGATACCAAAAAGGGTGTTGACTATTTCATTGCTTGTCATTGCCATGGGCGTCCTTGGCTATTTTCTTTTCGTTAAAAAGGGCTCAAACGCCCCGCCGAAGCAAGGGAGCGATACCTCTGCTCCGACTCCGCCCGCCGGCACTCCTTCAGGCGGGATCACTCCCCAGGAAAAGGCCGAAGCGGCGCCTCTTCCTGTCAAAGCCGTCCCTGCCAGGAAGGGCGAGATCATCATTCGATTGAAGTCGCCGGGCGAGGCTTTTACCGACAAAAAGATTGCTATCAAAGCCGAGGTCAGCGGCCTCGCCAAAAACCTGAACGTCGTCGAGGGCAAGCATGTGAAAGAAGGCGATGTCCTGTTGGAACTCGATGATCTCGAATACAGGCTCAGACTGGAGAAACAGCAATCGCTCCGCTTGAAGCTTCTCTCAGACCTCTTCCTGGAAAAACAATTTGCAGCGCCAGAAACTGCACCGAACCGGGCCGGCCTAGATAAACTCAATAAGGCCAAGGCGAATTTTGATAAAGCGGATGAGGCGTTCCGGAAAGGCCTGATCTCCCAGATTGACTTTGATAAAGCCCAGAAAGACTATGAGCTGATTTTGATCGAGGCCGGAAGCAAAAAAGACGAAATCATGGCCACCAACCTGACCCAGTCCGAGATCGATGTCAAAATAGCCCAAATGGAGCTGGACAAGACCAAAATCCGGGCGCCGTTTTCCGGTATCATCACGGAGATCAAAATATCGCCCAAAGAGCATATCTCTACCGGCCAGGAGCTTTTCACGCTGGTCAATATCAGCCGGATCAAGGTCAAGGCCAAGGTGCTTGAAAGCGAGATCGGAAAGATGAAAGTTGGTCGTGAAGTCGATTTGCGCTTTAGCGCCTATCCGGGGAAGGTTTTCAGGGGCGTCGTCGAAGCGATCAGCCCCATCGTCAATTCCGAGGATAAAACTTGCTCCGTCCATATCACTGTCAACAACCCGACCGAAGAGCTGAAGCCGGGGATGCATGCGGAAGTGGAGATTGAATCCGAGATCTACAAGGACAAGCTGATCGTTCCTCAGGAGGCCATCCTGGTCAGGGGCGGACGGAAGCTCGTCTTCGTGGTCGAAAACGGCCTGGCCAAATGGCGGTATGTCCAGATCGGGCTCGAAAACGAAAACTACGCGGAAATTCTGCCCGGCGCAAATCCAGGGGAGGGTTTGAATGAAGGAGAGATGGTCATCACCGAAGGACATTTCACACTGGCCCATGACGCCCGCGTCACGATCAAATAATCGTTCCTCAATTTGAAAGGGGGGAACATGAAAAAACAAGTTCCTGCTGCCAAAAAGGCGGCCCTAGTAACAATTTTTTCGGCGTTTTTGGTATTTTTTTTCTGCCTGCCTCAGACATTCTCCCAGGAGCAAAAAGCGGAAAAGCTCTCTCTCACCCTGAAAGAATGCATCACCAGCGCGCTCGCCAACAACCTCGACCTGTCCATCGAAGCGTTCAATCCGGATATCAATGACGCCTCGATCTCCGCGTCCAAAGAACAGTTCCTGCCCGAATTCGGGCTCAACTATTACAATCAGAAACAAACTGTCCTCGGCGCCTGGGGTGTGGAAGGAACAAGCTTCCCATATAAATCTGACTCCTATACTCTTGATTTAACCCAAAAAGTGGTTACGGGCGGAACCGCGACCCTCTCCTTTATGAATTCTATGAGCGATTCGGGAAGGGCCTTCCAGGTCATTAACCCGGCTTATAACAGCGAATTTCGACTCAGGCTCGCCCAGCCACTTCTTAAAGGCTTCGGCCCGAAGGCAAACAGGTATAACACAGTCCAGGCTGTAAACCAGAAAGATATCTCTATTTCGGCGCTCAAGGCCAAGCTTATCCAAACAATCTATGATGTCGAACAGGCTTATTGGAATCTATACTCGGCCATCGAGAACCTGAAAGTCCAGGAATCTTCCCTGGAGCAGAGCCGGGAAATTCTTAGACGAAACAGGGAGGCGGTGCGGGTTGGGGCGAAATCGGCCGTTGAAGTCCTGAATTCCGAAGTCGAAGTCGCTCGGAATGAAGACTATGTCGTTTCCTACAGGATGCAGGTGGAACAAGATGAAGCGAATCTCAAAAAAATCTTGAACCTTCCTTCCGAGGCAGCGATGTCTGCCAGATCTCTCATCCCTTCGGACAAGCCTGTCATTGAAAAGAAGCAAATCACGTATGGAGAGGCCCTCCAGGCGGCTCTTGAACAGAGGCCGGAGATCGTCCAGGCTGAAAGACAGCTTGAGAGCAACGCCAACGACATCAGTTACGCCAAAAACCAACTCCTTCCGCAGCTGGATTTAATGTTCAATATGTGGAGTCCCGGACAATCGGGCATCAAGTATCTCTACCAGGACAATAATCCCTTTACGGGGATTCTCGTGGGCAAAGTCGAAGGCAGCCGGGTGGATGCTTTGAAGGAGGCCCTCAAGACAACCTATAAAAATTGGTCAATGAATTTAACATTGACCGTTCCCCTGGGAAATGTCTTTTCCCGGGCGACCCTGACCAGGACAAAAATAGAGCAGGAACAAAGCCTGGTTAGGCTCGAGAAGCAGAAACAATCCATCGCTTATGAAATCGCTCAAGCGATTAAGGAGTTGCAGAACAGCGAAAGGAAGATCAAGACATCGGCAGCTTCCCGGGAGCTCCAGGAGAAGCGGCTAGCCGCTGAAATGCAGCGATATCAGCTAGGACTGGGTGCCATTGAGTGGCTGTTGAGTTATCAAAGCGATCTGACCAGCGCAAAAATTCAGGAAATTCAGGCTCTGATCAACTACAAGATGGCGGTGGCCAACCTGGAGCGGGTGATGGGGACGACTCTAAAATCCAAAGGACTGAAGTTCAGGAATTATGATTTTTGATGAGGCAGGAGATTGAGGCCGTTGGTGTTATGGCGAAGCCCTGTGTGGCGCGGCTATCTCCGTTGGTTTCGCGAGATAGAAGACGAAGAGAGGAAATTTAATATCTATAAAAAGAGATAGGAGTGAGAAAATCTAATAAAGGGTGGCTAGAAGATTTTATTCTGTTCGTTCTTTCTATTTGCATAGGCGCTTCAATCTGCAGCGCTCAGACGATTATCCAAAACCCGGAAAAGCCGCTAGCGAAGAATGCCGGGCGAGTCGTTGCCCTAAAAGAGGTGCTAAGAATAGTCGATGAAGGAGATAAGTACTATTTTAAATATCCTAGTCTTCTCCATATAGCTCCGGATGAATCCA
>JAPKZH010000118.1 GCA_026393905.1 Candidatus Aminicenantota bacterium | reverse complement strand
GAGGGTATAAAACCAGGCCGGTTCCCAGCGGAATCCTGGCGCTGCAAGCCGCCCAGAGCGATCCGCCGGATGTGATCCTGCTCGACATCAACATGCCCGAGATGAACGGCTACGAAGTCTGCGAGCGCCTGAAAGCGGACGGACAGCTTAAGGAAATCCCCGTCATCTTTATCAGCGCTCTTAACGAAATCCTGGACAAAGTCAGGGCGTTCTCCGTCGGCGGAGTTGACTACATCACCAAGCCCTTTCAGATTGATGAAGTCCAGGCTCGAGTGGAAACACACCTGAAGCTCCGAAGCCTTCAAAAAGAGCTCGAGATGCACAATCGCGAATTGGAGAAGCTTGTTCAAGCCCAGGTGAAGCGAATTTCAGACACGCAGATGGCCATGATATTTGCCCTGGCCAAGCTGGCGGAATCCCGGGATGATGATACCGGCATGCATCTTGAACGGGTCCAAGTTTTTTGTAAGCGGTTGGCCGCCAGACTGAAACAGCGCTCCCGCTGGAGCGGACAGATCGATGACGTTTTTGTCGAGAACATTTTTCATGCGAGTCCTTTGCACGATATCGGCAAGGTCGCCATCCCGGATCACATCCTCCTCAAGCCCGGCAAGCTGACGCCTGAAGAATTCGAAGTGGTCAAGACCCACGCCCGGCTCGGGGGTGATACTCTGGAGGTTGTCCGGCGAAAATACCCGGGAAACGCACTGCTCGACATGGGGATCACCATCGCCAGGTTCCATCATGAGAAGTGGAACGGCAGCGGCTATCCCCAGGGTTTGGCGGGCGTGGCCATCCCGCTTACGGCGCGGATCATGGCGGTGGCAGACGTCTATGAGACCTTGAGGGCGAAGCGCTGCTATAAACCCGCTTTTTCTCATGAAGAGAGCATGGAGATCGTTCTTGCCTCGAGCGGGATGCACTTCGACCCGGAGATCGTCAAGGCCTTTGTGGATCTCAAAGATGAGTTCAGAAAAATACGGGAAGGGATGAAAGAATAAAGCCCTTTGTCATCTCACCCTCCGAGAGGGCATCGTCTTTCCCCAAAAATTCGTAGCGCCTCGCAAGCAGTTCCCCTGCCTGCGCGACACGGCCTGGTCCGGCTCAGCCGGTTTTGCAAAGAACATCAAAATGTGTTAATAGTGGTTCGAGATTTTAGCCTGTTCATGAGAAACTCCGCCATTTATCCAAGCCAGGGGAGGCGCCGATGAAATCGTCGCAAAAAATTGCCCTCAGTCTTCTCGCGATCCTCTTTGTCAGTCTTGGCTGCGGACGCAAGACGCTGCCTCGATCGGGCGCCGAGGATGTCGGCATGTCGGAGGATCGCCTCAACCAGGCATCGGTCGTCATCAAAGAGGCCATCGCCCGGAAGGATTTTCCGGGGGCGGTTCTGCTCGTGTCCCGCAAGGGCAAGGTCGTTCTGCGCGAAGCCTATGGCGAGAGCCAGTGGGTTCCCCAGCACAAGCCCTTGACCGCGGATATGATTTTCGACATGGCTTCGCTTACCAAGCCCATTGCCACGGCCACCTCCATCATGATCCTGGCCGAGCAGGGAAAACTGAGCATCTACGAAAAAGTTAAGGACTATGTCCCGGAATTTACTCCTTACGTGGCAGAAAAGACCGAAGTGAACAAGAAAGGCGAACCGGGAGAGGACGCCCGGCTCTGGCATCTTCTGACTCACACCTCCGGACTGCCGGCGTACACGCCTGCCGACGAAGTTGAAAAGAAATACGGCCGTCCCTGCCCCGTCGATACGCTGGTCATCCA
>JAPKZH010000663.1 GCA_026393905.1 Candidatus Aminicenantota bacterium | reverse complement strand
GCGGCGCTCATCATCGGCAAGTACGGGCGCATGAATCCAGCTCAGCTCAAGGCCATTATCCAGCAGACCGCGGACGATATCTTGAAGCCCGGTGCCGATCCGTACAGCGGCAAGGGTAGGATTAACGCGCTTGCAGCTTTGCGATAGGACTTGGATTAAAGGTCGAAGCTGGGAAAAGAGTTGTAACTTTCACAGTCTGATCATGCCCGAATAGACATCCACCCGGTTGGCCACCCGGTCGTACGCCTGGATGACGATGAAGTAAGCCCCGGGCTTGAGCTGGGGGAAAGCCAGCGAGATGTGGGTCTCCTTCTTGATCAGGTCCAGCCTTTTCCCTTCGTCGAAGGCTTTTTTCGAGGCCTCGTCGAAGATCGTGATCTGCACGTCCGCCAACCCGCTGGTCTTTTCTTTGACTTTGGCCATCTGATAATGGAGGAGAGTGAAGCTGATCTTCTGGCCTCCGGCCTTGAAATCGGAGATGGCGATAGCCGTTGAGCTGGGGGCGACAAAGTTCTTCAAGGAAATGACCTCGACCCCGCTTCTTTTGACCTTGACCTCGAGCTCCCTTTTATTCTTGGCGGAGCCCTCTTTAGGTGAATAGACGAGGAGGTAATGATAGTCTTCAAGCTGGGCGGCCTCTTTAATAGCCTCCATAGGCTGGTTGGAAAGGCCTAGGTAACCGCCCGTCGCCTGGCTGATTTTTTTAAGGCTATCCTCGTAATCACCGGTGACCTCCTTGAGCTCAAAGTCCTGGTCAGCCAGCGTCCGGAAAGACTTGAGTAAGATCAAGTGGAAAGTGATATCGTCCCTCAAGAACACATCTTTCATAGCGTCCGGAGCGATGCTCTTGGAGAGGTCGAAGCTCCGTTCCAGATCCTGCATTCGGGACTGGATGTTCCGGGCCTTGGCCTGGTCTTGGGGCTCGACCTGGGAGCCGATCCAGGTCCTCATTTCCGATTCCAGTCGGGAGGCGCTCTTGATCCTGGGAAACATGTCCCGCTGCTGAAAACAGATAGCCCACTTGTCCCCCTCGATGGGCCTGATCCTCTGGACGAGGTCCTCATAGAAGGCGACTTCAGGCACGAGGTACTGTCGGCGGTATTCGTCCCAGGCCACTATGTACCTTTCAACATAACTGAGCATGAGTTCGGCCAAAGACATCCTGCCCGGTTCTATGCCCTGGAGCGCGGCCAGGAGCTTATCGGACTCAAAACGAAGATCCCGAAAGATCCTCACTGTGTTCTGGATGGAGATCCCCTTGAATTTTTTGAGCGAATCCTTGAGGTTACCGACGAGCTCATCTGTTTTCTTTCCACGCTCGACGGACAGCACCCGGTCCTCGGTTATGGCGATGATCTGATCGTCAGGCTGGAAAACTTGGCTGAAGAAATAATCGATGGCTTCGCCGATGGCATTGTTGTAGTCGAAGATGTTGAAGATCAGTATGAAAAGCCTCTTTTTCGGCCGCGGCTTAGCCGCCGGTGCCAGCATCGTTTCCCCGGCGGCGATGCTCCGGGAGATGATCTCGAACTGGGTGATGTCCTGCCGGACGCCGTTCTCATAGACTTCGAAATCGTCCCTGGTCAGGTCCTTGACCGCCTTGCCCTTGAGCAGGACGCGGACCGGGACCTCGACGGCCGTGACCTTTACCTCCTCTTGAGGGCTTCCTTCCGCCGAGGCAAAAGCCTTCCCTGGACCGGCCATTGAAATGACCGCCCAAAAAAGAAGGATCCAGCCGAAGCAGCCCCTCTCTTTCTTGGGAGCCGGATAGAGTTTTGCGTTTTGTTTCATGGTTTCTTCCCCTGCAAAGATAGGGTATAGCAATTTTGGAAGGGCTATGTCAAAAAAGAGTGGAACGAGCTTCTCAAGATGGAAGCGCCGGCATCTAAGTAGAACAGCACAATAAAAGCTGGAACAATCCTGGCAACGGCACCGGGGGCAGGGTGAACCCCACCGGAAGCAAGGTTGGGAAGGCGGGCCAGGGGACTTGGTTTCCGATGTTCTCCTCGCTCTAGAAGTCAATCCGCGACTGCGTTTGTCATTTTTTCGTTGGGGCAGGTATGATTACGAGATTATTAGCAGGCAAAGTTATGCAATGCAAAAAGCAATTTCTTGTCCCTGATCGGCCTCGTCGGCGGGATTACGTTTTACAATCCTCGGCCGGCGTCTCGGCCGCTCCCTTTTTCTTGACCGAGCGGAACATTATAACCGACGTGTAGAGGATCACGACCACGACCACCCACTTGAGAACGTTCAGGGGGAGCGACTTGACGATATAGGCCGCGATTAAAACTCCGATGATTCCCAAGCCCGTCAGACCGATGGCCGCTTTAGGATCGTAAGAGGCTTCCTTGATGAACTTCAGGCTGGCCCAGGGCATGAGCAGGGCGCAGGATCCCATCATGATGGGATACGCGGCGCGAGGATTCATGCCGAGAGCATAGACGAGGGCCATACACGGAGCGTACAGTCCGATGCCGATGGTCTGGAGCGCGCCGAAGATGAAGATCACGACGAGGGCGACGATGAATTTCCATCCCGTCAGAGCGAAGGCTTCGCCGCCGCTCGGCATGATGTTCAGGATCCCGGCCAGCATGGCCAAGGCCACAATGATGAGCGCTCCGCCAAGGCCGATCCGGATCTTGTTGACAGGCAGTTTGCAGACCTCGCCGGCGCCGATGACCGCCCCCAAAGTCGCGGCGACCATCATGGAGATGAGTGTCAGGGGGGCCACCTCGACGACGGTGATAAAGATGAGGGCTTGGGCGACGACCGGAAGACAGTGGCCGACGTTAAGGGTGCCGGGGATGACGCGGTCGTCCACCATTTTCGTGAACTTGTAGAACGAGGTCGTCGGGGCGAAACTGCCGATGCCCAGCGTGTCGAAAAAGTTCGTCACGAAGCCGATACCCGTCAACGGCAGCCAGGAGACTTTAGAAAAAGACGGACGACGTTTGGCGATATCCCGGAGATAGACAATGGCGAAGATCAAGGCCGAGACGCTGAGAAGAGCCAGCAGGATGTAATTCATGGTTCACCTTTAAATGGACAATGGAATGGAAAATAGGGCAGGATGGTGAAGAAGGATCTCTTCATAGAGCCTCCTTGATACCAGATAATCGAGGGGACGTCAATATCTAAGATCAACGCAATAATTAAAATGACATCTCCGTTCGGGCGGCCTAAGCACCGCCCATACATTGTCACTTTATTTATTACGTTTGTATTAGTTAGACGTTTGACCCTCATTTCTATCTTTGGTATAACTGCTATAGAAATCCGATCAAGAGGAGAGGAGCATGGACTTCAGGGGAAAAACGGCCTTGATCACCGGGGGCGCTTCCGGGATGGGCGCCGCGTGCGCCCGGGAGTTCGCCTCGGCGGGGGCGAACGTCGTCATCGTCGATCTCAACGGCCCGTTAGCCAAAACGGTCGCGGCCGAGATCGGCGCGCGGGAACCCGTCATCGGCGACGTCGGCGATTCCGCTTTCTGTAACCAAGCCGTGCAAACGGCTCTGGACCGCCACGGCCGATTGGATATCCTGGTCAATTGCGCGGGCATCATCCACAGGGCTGACGCCCAGGGCACCTCCGACGAGAATTGGAGGAGGGTCATGGCCGTCAATGTCGATGGCGTGTTCTTCATGAGCCGGGCCGCCGTCGCTCCCATGAAAAAACAAGGCCGCGGCGTCATCGTCAACTTCGGTTCCATTTGGGGCGGGGTGGGCGCGGCGGGCGTCGTCGCCTACTGCACGAGCAAAGGCGCCGTCCATAACCTGACCCGGGCCATGGCCCTCGATCACGTCAAAGACGGTATTCGCATAAACGCCGTTTGTCCCGGCGAGGTCAATACACCGATGCTGGCCTCGGGCCGGGCTACCCCGCCCACCCCCGAGGATCTCAAAAAGCTCGGGGAAACAATGGTCCCCATGGGCCGGCTGGCGGATCCGGTCGAGATCGCCCGGGTGGTGGTTTTTCTGGCCTCTGACGGGGCCAGTTACATGACCGGGTCCATGGTCACGGTCGACGCCGGTTACACGGCTCGCTAATCCGTTCTCGAGGAGGATCGCTCTATGGAATACAGAACATTGGGAAGGTCGGGCCTCAAGGTTTCTCCGCTTTGCCTCGGCACGGACAATTTCGCCAACCCCACACCGGAGGACGAGTGCGCGGCGATGATCGATGCCGCGCTGGACGCCGGCCTCAATTTCATCGATACGAGCAACAGCTACGTCAACGGTGAATGCGAGCGCATCATCGGCCGGGCTTTGGTCAAGAACAAGCGCCGGCACCAGGTCGTCATCGCCACGAAGGTCTTTTACCCGACCGGCCCCGGTCCCAACGACCAAGGCGGGTCACGGCGTCATATCCTCCAGGCTTGTGAAGATTCCCTCCGACGCCTCCAGACGGACCACATCGATCTTTACCAAACCCACCGCCCATCGTTCGACTGTCCCATCGAGGAAACCCTGGAAGCCATGACGGATTTGGTTTGTCAAGGGAAAGTCCTCTATATCGGCAGCTCCACCTCGCCGGCCTGGAAGGTGCTGGAAGCTGTCCTGGTCAGCGAAATGAAGGGCTATGCCCGGTTTATTTCCGAGCAGTCTCCATACAATTTACTCGATCGCCGGATCGAGAACGAGCTGGTTCCCATGTGCCGGGAGCATGGATTGGGGATCCTTCCTTGGGCGGCCCTGGGGATGGGAGTGCTCGCCGGCAGATACCCGGAGGGAAAAAGCTTCCCTAAGGATTCGCGCGCCGCGCTCCGCGGCGGGATCTATGCCGAGCGCGTCACAGCGAGAGGTGTGGAGGTCGGTCAACGGTTCATCCGGGTCGCCAAGGACCATGATATCCCGCCTGCGCAATTGGCCGTCCTCTGGGCCAAGGAGCAGCCGGGGATTACCGCTCCGATCATCGGACCCCGGACCGTCGAACAGTTGAAACACCTCGTGCCGGTCATAGACATGAAACTCGACGACGCGATCCGGAAAAAATGCGACGAGCTGGTCCCGCCGGGCAGCGCGGCGGCCGATTTTCACAACTCGGCTCCTTGGATGAAGATGAAGCTTCCGTCCTAGAAGTACCTTGCTCGATCAAAACTGTAATGTCAAGATTTGCACACCATCCACCAACCATGAGTTTCTCTTTGATCCGTCTGATGTATAATAAAAGGGGGTAGAATCATGAAACGCGGTTTCCTATTTTTCGTAGGCGCGCTTCTCTTTTGCGGATTTTTACAACAACAGGATCGTTTTGTTCAAAGGCGCTATGAAGATGTCGATGATTATATGAATGCAAGAAAGCGACTGATTCAGGCCGAGCGAGACATGCGATTAGATGCCGGAATCACGCTGACGCCCGAAGAGGAAGAGGCGAACCTTAAGTTGATTACGCTCAAGAAGCGGGAAATAGAACGAACTCAGGAATATTTTCCCCCGGCCCATAGTTTTCTGAAATCCAAAACAAGACGACTGATCGACCAATCGCCCATCCTAGAAATCATGAAGCGTATGCCGAAAGGGGGAATTCTTCATGGCCACGGTTATGCCATGGGAGACTTCCACTGGCTTGTTAAGCACGCGAGTTATTTGCCTAACTGTTATATTTATCAGGGAAAAAAAGAACCACCTCGCAAAGTGTCCATGACGGTCTCTGCGGAATCGCCTGGAGACGGTTGGCGCCTTGTCGGTGACCTCCGCAAAGCCGCCAATAACGTTGAGGAATTTGATGAGGAGCTTTACCAGTCTATAACCCTAGGTGAAGAAGATCTTGGTCAACCGGATATCTGGGCTGAATTCAGAAAATGTTTCGCCAGGTCCCAGGGCGTGCTCCGTGATGAGATCCGGAGCGGCTTTTACCGCAAAATGCTTAGAGATATGATCGCGGAAAACGTGCAGTATGTCGAGACTCGGGGTGGCCTAGGGGGTCAAGAAATCATAGAAGAGATACAGCGCGACAATCCGGAATTTATGGTCAAATACATATCTCCCTCTCGCCGCTCTGATCCCCGGGAGAGAATCGCCAAGAGCTTGACTCAAGCCCTGGACGAGCGGGAGGCAAATCCAGGTCTCATGATTGGTTTTGATCTGGTGGATGAAGAGGACAAAAACCAAACAAATCTCGATTTTATCAATGAGCTTCTTGAAACGCGCCATGAGGCGGGGCGGCGGGGGATCACACTGCCCTTTTACCTCCATTCCGGCGAAAGCAACTGGACGGAAAACGAAAATGTTCTGGATGCCGTTTTACTCGATTCCAGACGGATCGGCCATGGCCTTGCACTCTTCAAACATCCTCTCCTGATGCAAATTGTGAAAGAACGGGGCATCGCCATCGAGGTCTGTCCGATCAGTAACCAAGTTCTCGGTTATGTCGCTGACCTTCGCAACCATCCCGCCGTACTCTTTATCAACAGTGGTTTACCGGTTGTCATCTGCCCTGATGATCCGGGCATCTGGAAATGCTCGTTTTCTTATGATTTCTACGCTGCCTTCATGGCCTGGGGATTGGATTTGAAGTGTCTCAAGCAGCTGGCGATGAACTCGCTCCTCTACTCAGCCATGGCTCCCGAGGAAAAAGAGAGAGCTTTAGGGCATTGGCATGAAAAATGGGCGAAATTCATAGCGTGGTTAAATGAGTATAAGGTTTAACCAACCGCTGCAAGGCGGCACTGCCAAAGCCATAGGGCATTACGAGAACTTCTTCTGGCCTTGAGGTGTAGTCAAAAACCTTTAGAGGAGGTATCATGTCCGAATTACATCGAAAAGTCCTCATTCCTTTCATTCTCTTACTTTTTTTTCCGGCAAACAACATCATCAGCTCCGCTCAAAAGGCCCGCTGGAGACCTGAACAAGTCTTGGGAAATCCAGGCCTTGCTTTCGATTCTGCGAAGGTCCGGCTGGGTTTCATTCGGGACAAGGCTCAGATCCCCTTAATAGGGGAACAGGAAGTTGGATTCAAGGCCGGGTCATATGACGCTCGATATCCGCTGGTGATCGACCTCGTGCAAACTTGGAACACCTTCCTGGGATCATCAACAGGTTTTTGCTCTGGCCGCAATATAGTCGTGGATACGAGCGGGAACGTCTATGTGACGGGCGAAAGCAGTGCGACCTGGGGCTCGCCGGTCCGTCCCTTCGCTGGATGGCGGGATGCCTTTGTCGCGAAATTGAATAAAAACGGCGCTTTGCTGTGGAACACCTTCCTGGGAGGGCCAACCTATGCAGACTATGGCATCGGCATAGTCGTGGATACGAGCGGGAACGTCTATGTGGCGGGCTACAGCAATGCATCCTGGGGCTCGCCGATCCGTCCCTTCGCTGGATCTGACGATGCCTTTGTCGCGAAATTGAATGACAGCGGCGCTCTACAGTGGAACACCTTCCTGGGAGGGTCAGGTGCTGACCGTGGCACCGACATGGCTGTGGATACGAGCGGAAACATCTATGTGGCGGGCTACAGCAATGCGACCTGGGGCTCGCCGGTCCGTCCTTTCGCTGGATATGACGATGCCTTTGCCGCGGAATTGAATAACAGCGGCGCTCTGCAGTGGAACACCTTCCTGGGAGGATCAACTAAAGATGACCTTTGCTTCGACATAGCCGTCGATATGAGCGGGAACGTCTACGTGGCGGGCGATAGCTATGCAACCTGGGGCTCGCCGGTCCGTCCCTTCGCTGGAATTGACGATGTTTTTGCTGCGAAATTGAATAACAGCGGCGCTATGCAGTGGAACACCTTCTTGGGATCGTTAGATTATGACTTTGGCGGCGACCTAGCCCTGGATACGAGCGGGAACGTCTATGTGGTGGGGGTTAGCTATTTAGCCTGGGGCTTGCCGGTCCGTCCCTATGCTGGAGGTTCTGATGCCTTCGCCGCGAAATTGAATAACAGTGGCGCTCTGCAGTGGAACACTTTCCTGGGAGGGTCAGGCGATGATTTTGGCCGCGACATAGCCGTGGATACGAGCGGGAACATCTCTGTGACGGGCGAAAGCAGTGCGACCTGGGGCTCGCCGGTCCGTCCCTTCGCTGGAGTGCGAGATGTCCTTGCCGCGAAGTTGAATAACAGCGGCGCTCTGCAGTTAAACACCTTCCTGGGAGGATCAGGGGATGACTTTGTCGGCGGCCTGGCCGTGGATACGGGCGGGGACGTCTATGTGACGGGCACGAGCTATGGGACCTGGGGCTCGCCGGTCCGTCCCTTCGTCGGGAGTTGTGATGCTTTTATCGCTAAGATCGATCTAGGAATATTCCCGCCTTCGCAGTTCTCCCTCCAGCGCTTGGTGAACAACTTTATCTTTTATAAGGAATACATCAATCGGCTGACATGGACCGCGAATCCGATGAACACTCGAAATATCGTAAGATACAAAATTTACCGAAGAGTTGCCGGTGATTCCGCAAGCGCGTTCGATTTACTTGTCGAATTCGCGGCAAACGTTTTTTCTTATGACGATCGGGGATTGAAAAAGGGAATCGCCTATACCTATCGGATTACGGCTGTCGATGAAGACGGCCAGGAGAGCGGTTGGGCTGAAATCGGGAACTGACGAGCACCAATATGAAAAAAGACAATCTTTATCAGACCGGTCCTGGTGCCGATCCCTACAGCGGCAAAGGCCGGATTAACGCGGCGGCAGCTTTGCGATAGGACTTGGATCAAGCCCCGAAACGGGGATCGGACTGTTCCGGTTCCCGTGGAGAGGGGCGTTTCCCCTGAATTTTATATCTTTGTCATTAGAAAAAGGGAGATTTTTTCGTTATGGCGTGCCCGAAGGGCATGGCCATCTCATTTTTTTGGGCCGACGACGACTAGCGAGGCTTTCTCGGGAGCAAGAATATTTTTGATGTGGGCGTTCAGGTCCGCGAGAGTCACGGCTTCGATCTCTTGGGGAAATTTCGCAAAAAAGTCGTAGCCCAGGCCCAACCCCTCGAATATGACGAACGTCGAGGCGCGCTTATCCTTGGTCTCATTGAGCTGCAGGAATTGGGCCTTGGTGCTTACTTTGGCGGTTTGAAGCTCTTCCTC
>JAPKZH010000363.1 GCA_026393905.1 Candidatus Aminicenantota bacterium | reverse complement strand
ATGACGGCGCTGAGCGGGCTGGATTTCAGGTCATGCAGGCCGACGGCGCTGAGCCCGACAAGGACGATTTTCCCGGCGAATTCCTGCGGCGGAATCTGCGGTGTTTTGCCCTCCTGGAGCTGAGCCCAGGAATTGATGAGGGTCGCGATCGGATAGGTCCTGTAGGTTCCCGTCGGCCCGAAGAAGCGAATGATCATCCGGCCCTGGTCATCTGTGGGGATGGGTTCGTCGCCGAAACCGCCTCTCACAAAATCCGCGATGGCCAAGAAAACGGACGGCAGGGTTCTACCTTTATATAAATACAGGAGAGGAAGGCGGCGGTAGATCCCGTCCCCGTCCGGATTCACGCCGACATTGCCCACCCCCTTGGCCGCCTGGAGATAAGGCGCCAAGGGCAGCGTGACGGAACGAAACGTCTCTTTTACAACGGGAACGGCATCAGCCCGCCGCGAGAAACGGCCGAGAAGAGAAGCTGCGGCCTCATCGCTCTCCTTTTCTTCCGCGCTCAAGAATATCGGGCAGAGGACATTCCCGGCCTCGCCCATCGCCTCTGCCAGATTCCGGTCGTCGGCAGGACCGAATTGAGAGGTCTCGGTCATGGCGATGTCGAAAAAGCAGGCCTTGGCTCCACCGGCCTTAAGATACCGGACAAGATAGCCGTACATTTCCCGGGGCCATGGCCAAGGCATGCCCTGCTGCTTTTCGTAGACATCCAGGCTGTTCTGGTCGACGAGGACCAGGACGATGTCTCGGCTGGCCCGGCCGGGGCTCGAAAAAAGGCGGAGCCGGGCGTCCCAGGATTTCCACTCGAACGCCTGGAAGAAATGGAGGGCAAAAAGGGCAAAACCGATGCCGAACGACGCGGCGCCGACCAGAATGCCTCGGACGATTTTTTTATCCATGAAGAATCCGCGCGGCGGCGGAACCTTTGGCTATTTCAGGGAACTCGCGTATCGCTCAAACCTCTCTGTCCGAACGGCCTCGATTTTGGGAGGAGCGGCCAGCGAGCCGATCGTTTTCTCGAGGCTTTCCATCCTGCTCTCGGGCGTAGGATGGGTTTTGAACCAGCCTTTCCCCGACGCCGAAGAAGAATCGCCGACCATGGTCTTGAGAAAACGCTGGATGCCGTTGGGGTCGAACCCGGTTTTGGCTCCGAATTTGACGGCCAGGCCGTCCGCCTGGTATTCGTACTTGCGGTCATAGCCTCTCTCGATCAACTGTTCGGCAATATCGCCCAGGACGCCCTCAAAAACGTTTGTCAGCTGGGCCAGTTTCTCCGGGCTGTACCTCTGGACGGCTTCCTGGCCGATGAGCTTGAAGGCGTCCACAAGCCGCGATTTCTTGATGGATTGCAGCCCGTGCTTTGCGCAGACGTGCCCCACTTCATGGGCCAGGACCATGCCCAGCGATTCTTCGTCCCGGCAGCGGCGCAGCAGGCCTTTGGTGATAAAGATCATCCCGCCGGGCGCGGCCAGGGCGTTCACCTCATCGGTGTCTAAAACCAAGAAGTGCCAGCCGGCGTAGATTTCCGGACGATCCGAATAGACGGCCACGGCATTCCCGACGGTATTGATGTATTGAGTGAGAGCGTCGTTCTTGTAGGCGGCGTATCGGGAGAGAATCATGGCGGCCACGGCGCGGCCGATGTAATATTCCTCTTCTTCGTTGATTTCCGAGAACGTGCTGCGGACGGCTTCGCTCGTCTTGACCAGCGCGTCCCTGTCCTTTTCACTCATCTTGCCCTGGGCGGTCAGGACATCCGCCCCTTTCTGAACGATCGAGCAGCCGGCCAGGAAGAGCCCCATGGCGGCGAGCAGCAGAAGGACCCCGAATCTTCGACTCGTCTTCATTTGGCACCTCGGAATTCGCCCAGCTTTCCGTTTTTCAGAAAATCCTCGATCTGGGCCGGCGGAATCTTGAGTTGAAGCATCTGGTCCACGAAAGCAAAGCTGACATCCCCATGCTTGGCCCGGTAGCTGGCTTCGACCTGCTTGTTGAATCCTTTTCCGGCCAAGGCCACTTCGGACGCCGTGGCCTGGGTCTTCATGCTCTTATCCATGGCCAGCAGGTTGAATTTCGTCGTTTCCACGGCGCTCGAATGGATCCAGCCGAGGACGCCTGCCGATGTCTTGACCTGGATCCAGCCGGCGTTTTCGCTCACTTTTTCGAGGCGATCCCCCGCCTTGAGGGCCGCCAGGGCCTGCGAAAAAAATTGGGGGCCTTTTCTGAGCTGCGTCGTCTGGACCTTGACCAGCAGCGTCTCGGCGGCCAGACAGACGACGAAGACTGAAAGGACTAGGATGATGGCCGCTGTGGGCTTTGGCTTTTTCATGGCGATCTCCTTTGTTCGCGTTTCCATCATAGGCAAAAGATTCAGGCGAAGTCAACTTCCCGGCCCGCCGCGCACA
>JAPKZH010000107.1 GCA_026393905.1 Candidatus Aminicenantota bacterium | reverse complement strand
TCTCAACGGCAACGGGATCCTGGATCCTGAAGAAGCGGTTTCTACCAACGGTTTCCCCATGGACGCCAAGCTGCTGAGGACGACCTTCAACTTCCAGTTGAGCAAGAAAGAGCCCCACGGATTCATCCACAATGCCCGCTACATCGCTCAGCTCCTTGTCGATTCCATCCAGCATCTTGGAGGGGATGTCGGCAAGTTTACCTGGCGCTAGACGGCTAGAACCCTCAAAGCGATATTTCTCAAGGGCGGCATGGCAAGGTGCCGCCCTTTTTTTCGGCTCGCCCGGCAGCCGGCGACGCTTTTTCAGAATTAGACTGGCGATAATCTAGAAAAGGCCGGGGGCGTTCCTCAAACCTCGCCTTGCTAGGCTGGCCTCTCTAGAATCCTTGACTGAAATTCTGTCAGGCTGGATCATATTGGGCCAAATCCAATCAAACCGAAACACATGAAGATTGATATTCCATGAATCATTATGTAAGAAAATATAACAAGCTATTGACAGAAAATAAAACAATGCTATAATCATTGCTTATGGAGGCCAAAATGTTATCCCTCGGAAAACGAATTAAAGAATATAGAGAGAGTTTGGCGATGAGTCAGGAAAAACTGGCAAAATTAATGGGGGTCGCTCGTCCTACAATTTCTCAAATGGAGAATGATGAAAGAAAAATATGCGCCGATGAATTAATAAAACTTGCCCAAATTTTCAATACCTCGATCGATGGCCTGCTGAATCCTCGAAAAGAGCCCCGAGTGTTTATTAAGGAAGATCGAGCGCCCTATCATCAGGAAGCCGAAATCAGAATAAATGTTCCCCAAAAAAATCTTGATAAGTTTAAGGAGGTTCTCCTTTATATCCTGAACAAGGTCGGGGCAAAGCCGAATATCGGCGAAACAGTGATCTATAAGCTGCTCTATTTCATGGACTTCAATTACTATGAAAAATATGAAGAGCAGCTGGTAGGTGCCACTTATAAGAAGAACCGATATGGACCCACTCCTATTGAATTCAGAAAAATTGTCGAACATATGGCCAGAAATGAAGAAATCATCAGGGTCGCTGATAAATATTTCGACTATCCACAGACAAAATATCTTCCGCGGCGCGCTGCGGACCTCTCAAAGCTAAATGCTCGAGAAAAGGAGGTCATTGACGGTGTCTTGGAGAGGCTCTCAGATATGACGGCCAAGCAAATCAGCGAATATTCCCACAATGATGTCCCCTGGCTGACGACCGAAGAGGGGAGGATCATAGAGTATGAATCCGTTTTTTATCGGACCCCGGCTTATTCAGTAAGAGAATATGACCAAGATATTCAACGAAATTAGCCGCCTTCCTGAATTTGAGAAAGACCTAAAGAAGCTTTTAAAAAGATTTCGAACTCTTGAAGACGACTTGGTAATATTTATCCAAACTGAGCTCAATCTCTATCATAAACTAGGAAAGATAACGGGGGGAATCTTTCAAATTCCAAATCTACATATTCAGAACCCAAAAATATTTAAAGCCAAGAAATTCGCCTGTCGTTCGCTCAAAGGAAAAGGTGCTCAATCCGGAATCCGAGTGATTTATGCCTATTTTGAGGAGGAAGACGAAATTGAGCTGATTGAGATATATTATAAAGGCGATAAAGAAAACGAAGACAGAGACAAGATTTCAAGATATTATAGCTAGCGGATTTGATTTTTATGGAAAGGAGGAGGGGATGAGATATAAATGGATCGGGGCTGCGCTTATCATTATCCTAATTCCTTTTTTGGTCTCTGGGGGGCCGACGACTTCGGTTTCTCAGAAAGCAGCGGCGGCAAAAGCCGGGCTGCGCGGCGGCTTCACAGGGCCGGGCGTGCCGGACTTTGTCCCGATGCTCGGGGATTATGCCCTCATCGGGGTGCAGACGGCGGACAAAAGGACGGACATCCCGAAATTGATGGCGGCGCTCAAGAATATGGGCGCCAGAGACTACCTGCATCTTGTTTGGTCCAAAAATCTTTATCCCAATTCATGGGAGGATTTCAAGCTCCTGGCGTCCGAATTCCAAAAAGTCGGGCTCCGTCTCTGGCTCTATCTCGTCCCGCCGTCCGAGCCTCCTGCGCCCGAGCCTTTCGGCCATGATTATGTCCGATGGGCCGGCGAATGCGCTGCGATCGCCAAGGAATATCCCTGCGTCGCCGGCCTCTGCATTGACGACTTCAACGGCAACGTGGATAAATTCACGCCGGCTTACTGCAAGGACATGATGAATGCGGCACACAAGATCGCCCCGCATCTGGCCCTGCTGGTTACAAACTATTTTGGCTACTACGAGGCGAGCATGGCCGAGCACGTCCGGACCGGCGCCATCGACGGTGTGATTTTTCCCTCTTTTCTTCCGCAGAAAAATCATTCGGACACGACACTCCTCCTGTCGCAGATCGGAACTTTTCGCAAGTGGCTGGACGAACAGACGGGCCAAGGCGGCTTCTCGAAAACGATGCCCTTGGTCGTCATGATCTATGCGACGAAGCATTCCCAATCGTCTGATTTGCCGACGCCCGCCTTCATTCGAAAATGTCTCGAGATCGGCTTGGACGCTACCGGCAAAGGATTGGCAGACGGCGTATGCACCTATTGCCTTCCCAAGGACAAGCCGGAATTCAGGGATGCCGTAGCGGCGGTCTACAAGCCCTGGCGGGCAAAAATCAGATAACAACGGGTTGGGGGAGGACCATGTCTAAAACTAAGCTGAGTCTGTTATTTTTGGCAATGGCTACAGTTGTCATTGTCGGAAGCGCCTATAGTGGCGGCCAGCAAGAAGTGACCGTGAGCACAAGAGGGCAGGTTGTTGCAGTCGAGAATGCTTTTATTAAAGTAGATTACGATCTTGCCCGAGGTATTTACAGCGCGACCGACAAAAGAAACAGCTCGGTCTGCATCACGGAGGCGTTCACGAGCATCGGCGTTCTGAATTCATCTGAACCAGGATTCAAGCATACCTGGCAGAGCGACACGGCCAAAGATACTCTTGGCACCGGAAAAATCCTGAGAATCACAAGCTCCAAGGCCGGATTGCCCGCGATCATCCTGGAGATTACGCTCTATGCAGATAAAAAATTCATCGTCCTGGCGGCCGGAATGGACAACAAAACCGGCTACCCGATCCAGCTCAAAAGCATCCATCCGATCAATGCCAAGGCCTTTGCCGGCCTCGACCTGGATGCGGATTTTAGGATGCTGGACGGAAATGGAGGCGGCGACGTGACTTTCGGAAAACCGGGAGCAAAGAGGTCCCTTGTCATCGGCGGGCTGACTTATCGCGATTTTGAAAAATTCGCCAGGGCTTCAAAGAACTCAAAGGGCGCCGCGGCCGCCGGACAAGACTACCTCAGCATCGACCTTTGGAGCGATGATCCGGTGGGCAAACTCGTCGATCCGGGCTCGCGCTATGTTCCTAACGACAAATATTTCGTGAATTTTGCCGAAGACAATCCTTTTGCTGCGCTCGAGGAATACGGCCTCGCCCTGCGCGCCGCCCAAGCCATCAAGCTCAATGTCTATGATTTTCCCTCGGTCTGCCTTTGGTATGTGAGCGTCGAGGAATACGGCGGCGGACCGGCGATCAATGATTCGACGGGCGCTGTTTGGGAGATCGAGCAGGCCGCCCAAAGAGGCTTTTTGAAATATTCGCCCGTCGCCATCCGGCTCGTTCCCGACAATTATAATGTCAACAACGAGCAGGGCTGGTGGGATGACGCGCATTTCCAAAAGCTGGGGGAGGCGAGCTTGATCATCGGGCCGCACTATAAGCCTCCCTATGAGACGACGAAAAAATGGGGCGAAGCGATCACGGCGCGCGGCGGCATCCCCTTGCTTTATGTTCAGACCGCCCGGCGCTCGGAAGATTACTGTCTGCAGTTCCCCGGCCATCTCCTCTTCAACAGCCCGTTCGTCAGGTTCACCCGACAGCCCGAAGGACGGGAGATCTGGTGGTATCGCGATTCTATACCCCTCTGGGGGTACGACTTCACCGACCCGGACTTCATCCGCCACATGCGCGAGGTCTATGCCAATTTCAAGAGCGGCGGGATCCGGGGTTTGATGTATGACTATCCGAGCACGGGCTGGGCTTTTGATGGCGGGTTTGAGGACAAGTATGCCACGACGGCATCGGCTTACCGTAATATTTTTAGGCTGGCCTACGAAGGGTTGGGTGATAACTGTCTGCTCGACGAGCGCAACCTGGGCCGTGGATCGGACGTAACGCTCGGCCTGGTCGCCTCGCAGCGCGTCTGGGGCGACACGGATAGGATCAACCCGGCCATGCTGACGAGATGCGGTTTGCGGTGGTATAAAAATCGCGTCGTCGTCAGCTATGACATGGACGCCAAGAACCCGTTTCATTGCGTACCAGATAATTTGGACGGCGTCCGCTCGATGTTCACCATGGCTTATCTGGTGAGCGGAAGGCTGCTCCTGGGGGCGAGCTTTTCTAGAATGACCGACGAACAGCTTTTTGTCCTATCGCGGGCGTTTCCCTATCATTCGGCTTCGAAAAGCGCCCGGCCTGTGGATGCTTTTAGCGGCGGGGATTTGCCTCGGGTCTATGACTTTGAAGTGAATCCTCAGTGGCACCAGGTGACTTTCTTGAATACGGCCTATGACAGTTCAGAATGGAAAAAAGCTGGCGACGGCTCGGCGCTTGAACCCCTGGGAAAGCCGATTGCGGCAACGGTCGGCGTTGATCTGGGAAAAGATTCGGCCTCGGATGGATTAGGCCTCAGTTCCGCGAAAAAATATTATGTCTACGATTTTTGGAATGAAAAGCTCCTGGGCGTTTTTCAAGGTGGCGCAAGGCTTGAGCAGCAGCTCCGTCCGGGTGAGGCTCGAATGATGTCCGTCCATGAAGTCGAAACCAATCCTCAATATATTTCGACCAACAGGCACATCATGCAGGGCTATGTGGATATGCCGCGTTGCGAATGGGATGGGAATAAAAAGGAACTTCGAGGGACGTCAAAAGTCATCGGCGGAGAGACCTACAAAGTAATAATCGCTCTCAACGGCTGGAAGCCGAAGGCGGCTAATGCGACAGGTGCTAAGAGCAAAATCCGCCTGATCGATGAAAAAGCTGGCCTGGCTGAGCTCAGCCTCGACCGCACCCAGAACGGCGACACCGACTGGACTGTTACGTTCGATAGATAACGAAGAAGGTGGGCGAAATGGACGCACATCTGCTCTCGGCATTGGAAAAAAATGGCTATCAATGGCGCATTGTTTCCATCAGCCACCTGGATGAGCTGCATGAGGAAATCGAGGGACCTCACAGACAGGGTCTCTATGACGAAGAATTCTATAAGGAAAGGATTGTCCCGCTTGTCTTTAAACCTCCAACGGAATTAGAGGACGCCAGATCAATAATTATAGTGACCAGCTCTCAGCCTCAATTTCGGGTTGTTTTCAGCTGGAAAGGAGAAAAACGGCCGGCCCTCATTCCGCCGACTTACGTGCGCTATAAAGCTGTTAAAGCCGAGGCCAAAGAGTTGCTCGAAGGAATTCTGGGCCCGGCAGGGTATCGCGTCGCGGCGGCCTTCCTGCCGGAAAAATTGCTGGTCGCGCGCAGCGGGCTAGGCGCTTATGGAAAAAGCAACATCTCCTATGTCACCGGCATGGGGAGCTTCCATGAGCCCGCCGTCTTTTACTCGGATTTACCTTGTGCCGAGGACAATTGGCAGGAAAAGCAGATGCTAAAAAGTTGCCAAAAATGTTCGGCCTGTGTTCTGCAGTGCCCGAGCGGTGCGATCACGTCCGAGCGCTTTCTCCTCCGCGTTGAACGATGTATCACTTATCGGAATGAAAAACCCGGCTCGATTCCGTTTCCAGATTGGTTGGATCCGAGCTGGCACAACTGCCTGGTAGGATGCATGATCTGCCAACAGGTCTGCCCGGAGAACAAGAAATTCTTAAAATGGACCGAAGACGGGCCGGAATTCACCGAGGAAGAGACCGGCTTGATATTGCAGGGAATTCCTTTCGAAAAGCTTCCCGCCGAAACTCAAGACAAAT
>JAPKZH010000392.1 GCA_026393905.1 Candidatus Aminicenantota bacterium | reverse complement strand
GAGAGCCCGGAAAGGATTTGTCATTTTTCTCGGAGAAAGGCCGAGAAAACTCACGGAGCAAATCACGGCATTGCCTTGGTTTGAACTCCAAGCTGTCTTTGAATGAACATGATCATGAATTGTCTGAGCGAACAGTTGTGAATGCCGAACAATGAATAGAATCGTCTGGCACTATCGCATTCTCGGGAAACTCGGGGAAGGCGGGATGGGCGTCGTCTATAAAGCCGAGGACACCAAGCTTAAGCGCATAGTGGCCCTTAAGTTTTTGCCGCCTGAGCTAACTCGTGATCCTCAGGCGAAGAAACGGTTCTTGCAAGAAGCCCAGGCTGCCGCAGCTCTAGACCATCCTAGAGGAAAGCGACGTGAAAGAGGAAAGCGACGTGAAAACAAATAAAGACGAAAAAGAAATTCTAGATTCTGTCGAACGCGGAGAATGGAGGACGATTCCGGACGTCGAGAAGGAATCCCATCGGTATCAGAAATATGCCCGGGCGGCTTTCCGTAAGGATAAGAGAATCAACATCCGGATTTCGGAGAAAGACCTCATCAAACTGCAAAGAAGAGCTGTCAAAGAAGGCCTTCCTTATCAGACGTTTATCTCCAGCATTCTTCATAAATTTATTTCGGGGCAATTCATGGAGAAATCTTCCGAATGACCGTTTCAATTCGGCAAAGCGCGACAAGTACGAGCGGGAGCATTTTGAGGCTTGAAGACAAAGTTCCTGCCGCGATAAGAACGAAACTGAAATAGCGGGTTCTTTAACCTCGCCCGAGTCAATTGATCTTTCTTCCTTTTCTTGATAATCTTGATTCGCACCTGAAAGAAAGGATCAGTTGTGGCCAATACGTGCCCGAAATGCCATCACGATAATCCCGGGACCCAGAGATTCTGCGGAGACTGTGGCGCAGAGCTTCCTTCTTCTAAGGACGTCCATCCTGAGGTCACAGAAACTCTTCAAACGCCCATCAACGAGCTGACCACGGGGTCGACCTTCGCCGGCCGCTACCAAATCATCGAAGAGCTGGGAAAAGGGGGAATGGGCAAAGTCTACAGAGTCTTGGATAAGAAACTCAATGAGGAAGTCGCCCTCAAGCTCATCAAGCCGGAGATCGCCACCGACGAAGAAACGCTTCAGAGATTCAGCAACGAGCTCAAGCTCGCCCGGAAGATTGCCCATCGGAATGTCGGAAAGATGTATGAGCTTATGGAAGATGCAGGGACGCATTTTATCACCATGGAATACGTCCCGGGACAGGATTTAAGGGGATTGATCCGGCAGACGGGGCGGCTCACGGCGGGCAAAGCTCTATCCATTGCCGAGCAGGTTTGCCAGGGCTTGGCCGAAGCTCACAGGCTAGGGGTTGTCCATCGAGACCTTAAACCCGGGAACATCATGATCGACAAGGACGGGAACGCGCGGATCATGGATTTCGGAATCGCCCGTACGATCGTGGGCAAGGGAATCACGGCTGACGGGGTGATGATCGGCACCCCGGAGTATATGTCTCCTGAACAGGTCGAGGGGAAAGACGCCGACCAGCGCTCGGATCTCTATTCGCTGGGAATCATTCTCTTTGAGGCGCTAACCGGACGCGTCCCGTTCGAGGGTGATACGCCGCTCAGCATCGCTTTTAAACACAAAACCCAGGCGCCTCCAAGCCCGAGAGAGTTCAACCCACAAATTCCTGAGGGCTTCAGCCGCCTGATCCTTCGCTGTCTGGAGAAGGAGAAGGAAAAACGCTATCAGAGTGCCGAGGACGTTCTCCAAGAGCTTGGCAAGCTCGAGAAAAGCACGCCCTCTTTCGAGGGATCATGGCCGATTCAAAAGTCTGCGATTTCCGGAGGCGGGGCCGCAAGGGTCCGCATGAGATCGCTCATAATTTTGGCCGTCCTCGTTCTCGGGCTCGCCTTGGCCGCATTTTTTGTCTGGAAACTCCTGGTGAAGAAGGAACCGATCTCATCATCAACGGAAAGGCCTTCGGTCGCCGTGCTGCCATTTGAGGACTTAAGTCCTCAGAAAGACGAGGGCTATTTTTGCGATGGATTAGCGGAGTCTCTCATTAATGCCCTGAGCCATGTCCAGGGCTTGCGCGTGCCGGCCAGGCTCTCTTCATTTTCATTTAAAGGGAAAGAGCGCGACCTCCAGGAGATCGGTCAGAAGCTGAGCGTCAGAACAGTCCTGGAAGGCAGTGTCCAAAAAGCAGGAGACAATCTCCGGATCACCGCCCGTCTCATCCGGATTTCCGATGGATTTCTCCTTTGGTCCGAGCAATACAACCGGCCAATGAAGGATATCTTTTCTATTCAAGACGACATCGCGATGTCCATCATCCGCAGGCTCGAGTCTAGCCTTGTCGGTGTGAACAAAGCCCGATTGTCTAAGCGCTATACGGAGAACAGCGAGGCGTACAATCTGTACCTGAAGGGCCGGTACTTCCTCGACAAGAGGAGCCAAGAAAGCTTGTTGAAAGCCCTGGAGTGCATGCAGGAGGCTATCAAAATAGACCCGAAATTCGCCTTGGCCTACTCCGGCCTATCCGACATTTATTCTTCCCTCGGCTGGTTTGGTTTTCTGCCGCGGGAAGAAGCCCGCGAGAAGATGCTGGCGGCCGTCGAAAAGGCTATCGAAATCGATGGGACATTGAGCGAAGCATTCGTCTCGTTAGCTGGTGCGAAGATAGATGCTTCCTGGGATTGGCCGGCTGCCGAAGAGGCCTACCGGCAAGCGCTGGCTTTGAACCCGTCGAACGCCGAAGCGCATCATCAATATGCTCATTTCCTCGAGAGCATGGGGGATCTGACGAATGCCATCAAGGAAATGAGACAAGCTTTGGACCTCGAGCCACTTTCGGTGCCCATTCACTGTTGCCTGGCAGAATTGCTCTACTTTGCCCGCGACGACTCGGCCATTGGCTTTCTGCAGAAGGCGATGGAGATGGATCCGGCCTTCTATGATCCCTATGGCTGGCTGGGCAGGATTTATTTGAGGAAAGGGATGGGGAAAGCAGCGATCGAGATGTTTCAAAAAGGAGAGACGTTTCCCTCCGTGCAGACAAGAATGATGGGTTGCTTGGGCTACGCCTTCGCCGTCGAAGGAAATAAGACGGCCGCTCTGAACCAGCTTGAAAAACTCAAAGCTTTAGCGAAGGAAAAATACGTAGACCCTTGTTTCATGGCCTGGATCTATGTCGGTCTTGGCGACAAGACGTCGGCGTTCGCCAGTTTGAACGAGGCCGTATCGACAAAGTCGACGTGGATGACCTACATCAAGGTCGATCCATTTTTCGACAGCTTACGGCCGGACCGAAGATTCGCTGATCTCTTGAGAAACGTGGGCTTGGCAAGATAGACGCGAAGATAATCAATAATCCCCTTTTCGTTTTTCCCCCATTACTCTCTTCTGCTATAATCAGCGCTTTGGTGGATTATGCTGAAAGCGCTCATCCGCATTTACCGAGAGGCATATCGCGGGCTGCCGAGGACGGCATGGATGCTGGCCGTGGCTGCGTTCGTCAACAGCAGCGGCACGATGGTCATTTTTTTCCTGAGCCTCTATCTGACCCAAAAGCTCCACTTCTCGACGGCCTTTGCCGGCGGAGCGCTGAGCCTTTATGGGTTGGGCGGCATCGCCGGAGCGTATTTAGGAGGCTGGCTCTGCGACAAGATCGGCGCCAACCGCGTCCAGGGGATGAGCCTTCTACTGACCGGAGGCCTATGCGTCTCCCTCAGCTTTTTCCAGAGCCGCCCGGCCATCCTGATTCTTTTGGCAGCCATCGGCCTGGCCAGCCAAGCTCTGTACCCGGCCAACAGCACGGCCATGACGCTGATCTGTCCGCCGGAATTGCGTCCCCGCGGCTTCGCTCTCCAGCGCCTGGCCAATAACCTGGGCGTTACCATCGGCCCAGTTCTGGGGGGCTATCTGGCACTCCACAATTATCATTATCTATTCTGGGTGGACGGCCTGACGAGCATCGCGGCTGCCGGCCTGATCGCGCTCTTTTTCCGCAGAAAGCCCATCTATGCTCCCGCCCAGGAGAAATTGCAGCAGCAGCAAGATTCGCCCTGGAGAGACCCGCTTTTTCTCTTTGTCCTGCTTCTAACCATTTCCCTGGGCGTGATCTTCGTCCAGTTGCTAAGCACTTATCCCCTTTATCTGCGCCGGACCTACGGCCTGGCCGAAAACCGGATCGGCAGCGTGCTGGCGGTCAACACGTTGATGATCGTTTTTCTGGAGATGCCGCTCGTCCATTGGCTTTCGCGTTTTGCTCCCGGCCGCGTTGTCGCCTGGGGCGCTCTCTTTTTCGGGGCGAGCTTTCCGCTGCTGCCTCTGGGCCAAAGCTTCGGCTTTGCCGCGCTGTGCATGGGCGTCCTGACCGTAGGGGAGATGCTGACCTTGCCGATGCTTGCCACCCTTATCTCCAATCGTGCCCCCGCTTCGAGGGTGGGCCGCTATCAGGGGATGTTCAGCCTGGCCTTCACCATCGCCTTTGTTATCGGTCCTCTGTTGGGCACATGGGTATATGGATCCTGGTCCGGCGAAGCGCTCTGGGTGGCGGTCGGCCTGCTTGCCGTTTTGATCTGGCTCGGTTTCCATGCCGTCCAGACGGCCCTCAATAAGAGAAAAACGGCAGTTAAAAAATAGTAAGAAAGCCTTAATTTTAGAGATCGGTCGAAAAAGACATAGTTCCGACCGGGACGCGTAATCTTCTCAAATCTAACGAAAGTAGGCGGGAGATCGTTCCTTTCGGCTTGATTTCAATGGTTTCCTGAAATATAAATACGTCTTAGGATATCGGAGGATATTTTGACAAGGAGAGCGCGCCCATGAAACATCCGGAATCCGACTCTTCGGAAAACAAGGGATTGGCTTTGAACAGACGGCGTTTTCTCGCCTATTTTTCCTCGATAGGGCTGGGATCCACCCTGATGCCCGGCGCTCTTTTGGCCCAGGCCCAAGCCCAGACTCAAGGCCAAGATGCTCCGCAGATCACCGCCGAGATGGTCAAAGGCGCAGCGATAATCGCCGGGTTGACATTCAGCGATGAGGCCGTGAAAAGGATCGTCGAGGGCCTCAACCGAAAAAACAGCTTCCTGAGGAATTATGAGAGTCTCCGCGAATTGAAGCTCGGCAACAGCGTCCCGCCGGCTTTCGTGTTCAATCCCGTCCTTCCGGGAGTGAAGCTTCCGACCGAGAAAAGGCCTTTCAAAATGACAAAGGTCAAGGTCGCGGTACCCAAAACGGATGAAGACGTGGCCTTCCTCCCGGTGACGCATCTTGCCAAGCTCATCGAAAAACGCGAAGTCAAATCGATCGACCTCGCGAAACTCTATCTCGAGCGCCTGAAAAAGTATGACCCGGTCTTGCACTGCGTCGTCACGCTCACCGAAGACCTAGCGCTCAAGCAGGCCGCCAAGGCCGACGAAGAGATCAAAGCGGGAAATTACAGGGGACCGCTCCACGGCATTCCTTGGGGTGCTAAGGACCTCCTGTATGTCAAGGGATACAAAACCACCTTCGGCGCTTCTCCTTTTAAAGACCAGGTTGTCGATATAGATGCCTCTGTTTACACGAGGTTGACGGAAGCCGGCGCGGTCTTGGTGGCCAAGCTGACATTGGGAGCGCTGGCCCAGGGAGACCGTTGGTATGGGGGGCAAACAAAAAGCCCGTGGGACCCCACGAATCAAACCCAGGGATCGAGCGGCTCTTCGGCCGGTCCTTCCTCGACCGCCGCAGCGGGTTTGGTCGGTTTCTCCATCGGCTCCGAAACCCGCGGCTCGATCATGTCGCCCGCGGCGCGGTGCGGTGTGACGGGCCTCCGTCCGAGCTACGGCCGCGTCAGCCGCTACGGCGCCATGGACCTGAGCTGGACGATGGACAAGATCGGGCCGATCTGCCGCGCGGCCGAAGACTGCGCGATGGTTTTTCGCGCTATCTGCGGTCTCGACGGGAAAGACAACACTCTGATCGATGTCCCCTTCAACTGGAACGCGGCGGCGGATGTCAAGAAATTGCGCGTCGGCTATGTGAAGGCGGCTTTCGAAGGCGAGATCCCGGACAATCCGGAAAATCCGCAGAGGGTGCAGCGCCAGCGTGAAATGAGAAAATTCGACGAGGAGGCGCTTCTCGTCATCCGCTCGCTCGGCATCAACCTGAAGCCCATCGAGCTTCCTAAGATGACGACCGATGCCATCGACTTCGTCCTGACGGCGGAGGCTGCGGCGGCCTTTGACGACCTCATCCGGAGCGACAAGCTGGACCTGATGTCTGCCGAACCGGAGCGAAGCAGTTGGGTCGGCAGCTTCCGCCTCCATCGGTTCGTGCCGGCCGTCGAATACATCCAGGCCAACCGGGCGCGCTATCGGCTGATGGAGGAATACGCGGCGCTGTTCGCCGGCCTCGATTTGTTTGTCGGAAGCGCCCTGAGCGCGACCAACCTGACCGGCCATCCGGAAATCAGCATCCCGCACGGTTTTGATTCCAAAGGGCAGCCGACCAGCCTGCGTTTTACCGGGAAACTGTTCGGCGAATCGGAGATCCTCCTGATGGCCCATGCCTTTCAGAAAAAGACGGATCACCACCTCAAGCGCCCGAGGCTTTGATATGTTTCGACATGCCATCGTCCGGAAGCCGTGCCGGAATCTCGTGCGGGGGATTTCTACGGCTCTTCTTGGAAAACCCGATTATGAACAAGCCCTGCGACAGCATGCGGCGTATGTAGACGCCTTGCGGTCCTGCGGCCTGGAGGTCGTCGTGCTGGAAGCGGATGAAAGCTATCCGGATTCCACATTTGTCGAGGATACGGCGGTCGTCACTGAAAAGATCGCTGTCATTTCGAACCCCGGCGCTCCGAGCAGGAGAGGAGAAGAAGGGAGCATCGCCGAAGCGCTGAAGTCTTTTTTCTCCAGCCTCGAGTATATCAAGCCGCCGGGAACGCTCGAGGGCGGTGATGTCATGAGGGCCGGCGATCATTTTTATATCGGACTTTCTCAGAGGACGAATAGGGAAGGAGCGAACCAGCTCGTTCAAATTTTAGAAAAGTCCGGATACGCGGCGTCTTTAGTGCCGCTCGAACACGTCCTCCATCTGAAAACCGGCGTGGTCTACCTCGAAAACAAAAAACTCCTGGCGGCCGGTGAATTTATCGCCCATCCCGTCTTTAAAGAATATCATCTCATCCCTGCCGCCGTGGACGAGCTGTACGCGGCCAATTCGCTTTGGGTGAATGGTTGGGTGCTTGTCCCGGCCGGCTTTAATAAGACAAGACGGGCCATAGAAAACCTCGGCTATTCCGTCAAGACCGTCGACGTCTCGGAGTTTCGTAAGCTCGACGGCGGCCTGAGCTGCCTATCTCTGCGGTTTTAAGAAGAATGACAAACCCCTCTGCAGTGGCTGCGAACGTCACGGACTCCCGAATTAATCCAAAGGATAGGAGCAAAATCCAATAGGAAAAACTGAACTTTACGACCGTGTTTTACGTATAATAAGGATAGCTGCTTTATAGACAAGGAGGTCGTCATGTTAAAGCATCCCAAGAGCGTGTTATTTGCGATGGTCCTCAGCTTGATTTTCTTGTCGGCAGCCGTCTATGCGGGACCGCTAACTCAGGATAAGCCGGCTGACACCAAGGAAATTTTAGGCGAGATCGCCGGGGATTATGATTTTGATTTCCAGGGCCAAGCCATGGCGATCAATTTCTTCGAAAAAGACGGCAAGCTCTTCGGCGCCCCGGTGGGGGAAACACCCGAGGAGATCCTGCCGGTCAAGGGAAGCCTTCTCAAATTCGAAGTCACCCCCGCTTCCACCGGGCAGTTCTTCGAACTGGAGTTCGTCCGGAACGAGAAGGGCGTGATTGACAAATGCGTCCTGAAAACGATGGGATCGGAGATCATCGGGATCAAAAGGCCTATAAAAAAATAACGTCCGTCAGTCCTTTCTTACTTTTTTTGACGTTTTTGCAGGTTCTTTTGTCCCCGGGATCAACACGCAAATCTTGAGTTTATCAGAAAGAAATGATCGGGTTTCCAGCTGATATCCGAGTTTCCCGGTAAAAAAATATTTCATATTTGAAGGATTTTGGCCGGTCAGTCGAGGGTTTCCGGAAAGACATGCCTAAAGATTGATCGACCCCAAAAAAAGCAACCAGGCGGCCAGCTAAAATTGCTCCTTATTTTCGATAAAAATCTCTCTTTCTTTTTTATCGTCATGTCGGGCTCCGGGTAAGCTTAGATTTCGATGCCGATTTTTTTCATAAGGATCAGGGCGTTAAAACTCTCGCAGATTCCCGGCTTAAGCTTGAAATCGAAGTAGAGCGCTTCGCCCTTGATCAGGCTGTCGAAGTGGAAATTTTTCACCTGGGGGTATTCTTTCTCCAAATAGGCCAAATCCAAATCGTGGGTGGCGACGATGCCGGTGGCCATGCTTCGGAGGAATTGTTTGATCAAGGCGACCGAGCCTTTATGGCGGTCGAGGGCATTGGTGCCTTTGAGCATTTCGTCGATCAGGAAAAAAATGGGAGGTCCGTTTTTGAGGGAATCCAGGACGAGTTTGAGGCGCTGAAGCTCGGCATAGAAGAGAGACAGGTGCTTGTCCAGGGAATCGCTCGACTTCATGCTGGTGAGGAGTTGAAAAAACGAAACCTCCATGGTCGAGGCACAGACGGGAGCACCGGCAAAGGCCAGGACGCTGTTGACGCCGAGCGTCCGAAGAAAGGTGCTTTTTCCCGCCATATTGGGGCCGGTGACGATGAACAGGCTTCCTTGGCCTTCCATGGAAAAGTCATTGGCGACCCGTTCGTCGCCGGCAATGAGAGGATGGCCAAGCGAGGAAGCCTTGAAACAGAAGCCGTCGGCCCGGATTTGGGGAAACGTCCAATCCGGATGATTGAAGGCCAGGTTGGCCAAGCTTGAGAGGACCTCGATCTCGCCCATGACTTCTAGCCAGAGCCCGGCCTTGGCGGCATATCTCCTTTTCCACTTTTCCAGGCGGTAGACACACTGGAGGTCCCAGAGCAAGAGATTGTTGAGCACGGAATGCATCAATGCGCTGGAGCGGGCATCCAGCCATTCGAGAAGCACGGCCAGCTTTTTTATGGCAAGCGATGCCGTAGATTCCCCGGCCCGGAGCTCCTGCTGTAGGGAGGTCAGCCGCGGACTCTCGAAATCTTCTTTTTCGATGTCCCGGAGGATTTTCCAGTAGGTTCTCAGGATCTTGAAATGGCGGGAGGTGGCACGGTACAAAGAGGCCACTTTCTTACCGGTCATTTTATTGACCGCCACTTGAAGGATGACCAAAAACAGAAAAACCGGCCAGGGGATCCCGAAAAACGAAAGGACAAGAAACGTGAGGGTGATCAGGGGGAGACCGTAAAGCCAGAGGACGCTCGTTTTCTTGCCCAGCAGAAGCGGCTTCTCTTCCGTAAGTTGCCGAAGGGCATCCGTCTTTTGGCCGGTATCATCGATATCAAGACCGCAGGCCTGGAGGCTCTGCCGGAAATCCAATTTGCCGGCCAGCTCTTTCACAGCCGCCTGGTTGTCCAAGAGCTTGGAGGCGTCGAGCTGTTTTTGAAGGCGAACGGCCAAGGCTCGGCGACCGACGCTGGTCGCGGCCCTGTTCAGAAAATGAAAAAGCGACCGCTCGCCGAAAATATCCAGGTCCGATGTATATGAATGGGGCGGATCAAAGAATTCCGCACCCGCGTCTAAGCCCTCGATAAACAGCCCCGAGAGAGCGCCCGCTTCCCGGGCGTTGACTTGGCGCAAGGATTTAAACAGGCGGATTTTTTGGAGGACGTTTTCATGGATCACGGCCGCGACGACGAAAAGAACAGCGAAGAAAGCCAGGAGGGCAACGGAACGACCGGGCCTGTCGGGAAAAAATTGAGAGACAAGGAAAAGCCCCCCGAAAAAGACCAGGAGCTTGATGACGATGAGAAGCCGGTCGGACCTCTTCCGTCGATCGATCCGGCGGTCCAGGACCCGGATTCTCTCCTCGTAAACGGCCTTAGCCCTTTGGTCTTCGATAGCAGCCTCCACGGGACGATTCCGGAGAATAGTCTATCATTGTCTTAATGGTGCGCCTTTTCAGGCCAGCCTCAGTCTCAGGTCGGCCGCGATGAGCAGCCCCTGGATGGGCAGGCCGTAGGGACAAGTCTTTTCGCAGTGCCCGGGGCAATTTGCGCAGCCGGAGGCGTCCAGCGCCGCGGCCAAAACGGGAGGATTAGTCAGGTCGCCGGCGCCGAAGCTGATGTCCGAGACCTTGAAGCCCGTCCGGCCCAGGCTGCGGTATTCCTTGATCTTGGCTGCGGACTTTGGCGTCGGCGAAACCCGGGTAGATAGGGCTCTGCGGCTGAAGAGTCCGAGCCCTGTGACTGCGGAAAGCGAAGCTCCGATAAATCCGCGCCGGGACATTCCTTTCCTTTGGGGATAGCTCTGTGGAGCATCTGAGTTCATGATTCACTCCTTAGGACGATGGATTTTGCCGGCAGCGACATGAATGTTTTTTGCCTCGAGATGATAAACGATAGACCAAACGGCGAACCGATATCAAGAGGATTTAGCCCGGAGGATGAAAATGTTATCCTTCTCCAGGAACGTTTCGACGCGAACGAACTCAAAGCCCGCCTCCCCGGCCTCTTTCCGTATTTTTTCTTCCGACGTGGATTCCCTTCCCCATCTGTCCTTGTCTTTTTCAGGATCCGGGTCGACGACGACGACGGTAGCGCCGGGCTTCAGGCTGGGGATGAGGTTCTTGAGCAAGGCCACGGGCTTGGCTAAATGATGGTAGGTCAAGATCATGAAAACCATGTCCAAGGAATCTTTCGGGAAAAGGGGATCCTCCACTTGGCCGTGAATGATGTCCACATTGTTGAGGCCGAGCCTTTTACAACGATCCCTCAAATGCTCCAGGCTGGATTCGTTGATATCGTTGGCATAGATTTTCCCGCTCTCCCCGACCTTTCGCGCCAGATGGACGGTGAAGCGGCCTTGCCCGGCGCCGACTTCGCCGATGACCATTCCGGTCCTGACCCCGATGGCCGTCATGATCTTGTCGGGCGGCTGCCGCTCATTGGTACGTCCTTCCCCGCGCTCTTCGAGGCCGGTCTGGGAGAAGGCCCAGCTTGCCAGCCCGAAGCTGAGGATTAAGACAAAAATAGGAAGCGATTTTTTATTAAACATGCTATTTCAAGTCTTTCGGCCGGAGCCTTTTTATAGCTTCGGCAGACAAAATCTTCGTTTTCATGGTTTCTCTCTCTTTAAACGCGTTTTCCATAAGGATCTTTCTCTTATTGTCGCTTATGGTAGATAAACAGCGAAGGATGATGGGAGCGAATAAGCTGCCACCTTCGCCCATGGTGCCGTATTCAATATACCCCATTTTCTTCCCTGTGAATAAGAGAAAAGTATGGATTAGGGGAATAAGGCTTTTTTCTTAGCGCGCAGGGTTGGTCTTGAGATTTGCACTCCATAGAAGTTATTTGTTTTTTTCACAGTCTCTCAATATAATATATTCATTCAGAATAAGAAAAGGAGGAAGTAACATGAGAAGAGGATTTGTCCTGGTTTTAGGCGTCATTTTTCTCGGCGGTTTAATTTGGACGGCGCAACAGACCGAAAGGGATGCCAAGCTGCCTTTTCCGGCCAAGCCTCAGATTTCTGCTGTGTCTCAGAGAAATTTGGCGGATGGCATTGAGATCGTCGTGAATGGGGCTAATTTTCCAACCATGATCGGATACCAGGTGAAGTTCGGCGAACATATTTTGGCCCGCGGCTCGACTTGGGCTCAGACAAGGGTTACTGGAATCCTCCCGCATAATATCTTTGGCGGAGAGACGTATCCGGTTTCCGTCATAAACTCCATCTCGAAGCAGCCTGTCTCAAACACGGCTCAATACTTCTTGATGTATAACCTAACCGGATACAAGCCTAAATTGGGGATTGGTCCGGGAACCAGAATCCATATGTCTACGCCTCTGGGCTTCGACAAGGCCGAAGTCTCTATTTATGTCAAATTTGACGGCCAGTCGATATGGCCCGGCTACATTTTCCAGTCTGGAGCGTGGACGGTTGAATTCGATATCCCGAAAGACGTGGCTGTTCCTTCGACTCATCAAGTTTATCTCTGGGATAACGGGAAATCGATTTCCAACACGATAACCATCAACGTGACGGGCCCCCTCATTATAAATAAATAGTCGAGTTCCAGCGCCTCCTCGTCTCCTTCTCAAAACGGTCGTTCTGCCTCAGCGTGGGCGGCACATCGAAATTCGTTTTTTTATTATTTTTGTTGAAGGGTTAATTTTCTAAAAAAGAGCAGCGCAGGCGGCTCCTTGGTGATGTCATAAAACGTGATGTAGAGAATTTTTGGATCGGGCGAAGGGTTGAAGATCGAAGTGATAAATTCCCTTTTCTCGCCGGGCCTGAGGTTCTTAACGAGCTGTTGGTCGACGAGCTCCGATCCGACATGAATCCTGAGCAGGGCCCAGGGGACAGGCGTGATGTTCCGGCTCTGAATATTCCCGCTGAGGATGGCATAACTGCCGCTGGGGGCTTGAAGAAGGTCTTGCTCCAAGGAACATTCCATGCCTTCAAGGCCCGCGGCGGCGAGGATGCTGACATCGACGCTCCGCAGTTCCGGTCCGGCGCCGGCGGAGACAAAGTAACGGATGACTGGAATCTGGAAATCCGCCTGGGGCTGGAGAATTTTCAGGCTGACTTCATGCATACCGAGCATCTGGGTCGGGAGGCCGGGGAGCTTGCCCGAGTCGATGTTTATGAAATTGGAAAAAGGCATAGCTTTGGTGGTGTTGCCGAAAGGCTGGCCGTCGAGGAGCCATTGGGCCTGGAATAGGCCTGTCCCCTCATACTTGATGTCGGCATAGGCGACGAGCGGCCTAAAATCCTTGGCTACGACCTTGTAGGATTTGCCGTCCTCGAACCGCAGCTGAATAAAGGAGATCTGGAAGGCGGCTCGGGGTCCCTTCTCCTCCCCGACGGCAATGGCCCGCGTCTGAGCTTCTCCGTAAAGCCCTTCCCAATCCCAGGCTCGCACGGCAAAAGTGCCGGGCTTGAGATAGATATGAGCCTCATCGATTGAGGAGATCACGGGAGGTGTTCCGTCGCCGAAATCCCACTTGATCTTATTTGTGTAGAAATTTTCGGCTTTGAAAGCGACGGGCCGGCCGACAACCGGAAAAGCCGGCGAATATGTGATCTTCCGCCTGGCCGTATCGATCCTGGTTGTGATGGAGGCCGTGATGTTGGCGACGGATGCCCCGCCGAGGTCCCTGGCCCGGACCAAAAATGTGGCCGGCCAGGCGAAGGCATGGGTGACCGTGTTCGAGAGCAGCGCCGGCGGCGTCCCATCGCCGAAGTCCCAGCGGATGCTCGCGGAAAGAAAATTCTCGGCGATCAGAGTCACTGTTTGATTGACGAACGGATTGTTGGGAGTGAATGTGATCTTTCGCCTTTCATAGACGGTTATAGCAATCGTTTCCGTTTTCCAGGCAGGGGCGCCCGCGGCGGTGTTGTAGGTCACTTCCACGAGGTATGTTCCGGCGGCGTTATAAGTTTTAATAACCGTCGTCGGCCCGCTGGCGGTTGTCCCGTCGCCGAATTTCCATTGGACGGACCCGGCGATAATGATCCCAGACGGATTCGTAACCTGGAATGTAACCGGCTGCTCCATATTGGGCTGGGGCGGCGTGTAGGTGACGGTGGCATACACGGGATAGGCGGCTAGGGTGAGGAGGACGGCGATGAGGACGATCTTGATTCTCTTAATCTTCATCCACTCATGTCCATCAGAATGATATATCGCTCTGGAAAAAAATCCTATAATTTTCGATCCTTAGGCCTGACGATTCGTTGAGCTGGTAGTTGCCTTTTGCCGAGAGGACAAGCTCCGTAAACTTCAAAGCCCGGCCCAGGTAAAAATTAAGCCCGCTGGTGACGTCCAGACCGTCGGCAACGCCGGCGGACGGCGCCTCCGACCTGTTGAACGACCCGGCGATGAGCAGAGAACACAAACGGCGGACAAGATAAACCTCGCCCGTTAAAAGAGAATTGTAAGTCAAGATCTTTTCGTTCGTCGACTTATTTAAAGACTGGGAAACGCCGAATGTCGGGCTCAAGGTCAGGATCTCCCCGACGTTTATGAAGCAGCCCAGGTTCAAACCCAAGGCCGAGCTGTCCGTCGTCGGGTTGGCCTGGCTGGACAGAGTCGAGTTGGTGACAGTAAGATTCAGACCGGCCGCCGAGCCCAGGTTGAGATTGAGCGTTCCCGATAATTCATCGGTGAGGCTGTCTTGGTTGTCGGTTTCGGCACCCCCGAGTGTCGTTCGTTGACCGGTCCTCCGGTATCCCAGGCCCAGTATGAGCTTGGACGAAAAGGACAAGGAGCCGTTGATGGAGCCGTTATCCGCCTTGGTTGTGTATTGGGATGGATCGTTTTTGACGTTGTCCTGCTGCAGCATGAAGCTGCCCTGGATGTTCAGGATGCCCTTGGAGAAGTTGAGGCTGGCTTCCAGCCCCTTTTTATCGTTGGCCAGAGACTGGAGCCCGACGGAATTAAAATTTTTACCGACATATCTGTAGACGGCCCCTAAGGTCAGCGCCCCTAAGGAGAAGCCTGTCCCCAGGTAAAGCGCGTTGTCGGAAGATTCCCCTATCTGGTCCGACAGGTCGCCATCATACGTGCTTCGGGCGATTTCGGCCTTCAGGTTCAAGCGGTTGTTGAAAAGCCGGGTTTCCTCGGTGACGGCCAGGACACGGCCCTGCCTGGCCGCGGAATAGGGGGAAGCGCCCACGTTCGTTCCTTGGAAAGGATTGTCCTTGCCGCTGACATAGATGGCCTTGACCGAAACGGCATTCTTGAACAGGCTGAGGCCGGCGGCGCCGCCCATGACGCTGACCTCTTCGTTGGGAATGCCGAATCCCTTGAACCCTTTCACCTGCTGGGAGCTGATGTCGAAAGCGTGGACATAGACGGTCTGGTTGTTAAAGGCATAGTCCACGCCCCTCCGGCCGGCTCCGTTGACCGAATATTCGGATTCGTTGAGGCTGATGTCTCCCGCCTGAAGAGTATGGCTGCCCTGGGTGACGCCGACGATCATGTTGGAGAGGTCCACATTTTTTTCCTCGGGGAGAGGCGTATTGGTGAAGCTGAAATTCGAGTCGATATTGATAGTCGTAGAGCCGACGACTTGACCCGTATGAAAGACGCGGAAGTTGCCGCCGGCGGTCGTGCTCTTGATTCCCGGCTGCGGTTCTTTTTCATAGATGGCGCTCTGGAGGCTGCCGTTGGCGCCGAAGGGAAGCGTGAACTTTTTTTCCTCTTCCTGGGGAGTCGGCATATTCTCGGGGACCTGGGGCAGCGGCTCGGTGCTCGCGCCGGACACTTTGAGGGGCTGACCGGGTGCGGAGGAGGGATAATAGAATTTTTGTCCGGCCTTCTGCGCCTCCAGGTAATATTCGAATTCGTTCGACGGTAAAACAGAGGTGGCGAATTCGAAGGCATAGGCGGAGAGACCGGACTTGACCATATTGCGGGCTTGCCACTGGGCGATCCCGGAATAGCGGAAATAAAAGATCATAGAATCGGCGCCCATCTTGGCCGCGGCTTCGATCTTGAGCTTCTCTCCGTGGCTGAAATTGACGATGGGCGTGTGCTCGATCGAAGAGAGACCCTGGCCCACTCCCCCCGGGGAGACGCCACTAAAGGCCTGGACAGAGAGAAC
>JAPKZH010000418.1 GCA_026393905.1 Candidatus Aminicenantota bacterium | reverse complement strand
ACCCTCGGCCGTGCCCGTTTCCTCGTCGTCCTCCTTTCTCTCGTTCCTGTCGCGGCCGGACCCGCTCAAGAGCGGCCGGCGGCGTGGCGGATCGAATCTACGGATTTGAGGGTCGAGATTGACCCGGGCCATGGACAACTGAGGGGAGACGCCCGGCTTCGATTGACGAGCCTCGGTTCCGGCGCTGAAGAGGTCTCGCTTGAACTCAACCATGAACTCGTCGTGCTCTCCGTCACCGACGAGAAGGGCCGTCCCTTTGATTACGACCGAAACGGCGGGAACCTGACCGTCCGTCGCGGAAATCGCTCTTCCGAAACGGGGAATGATGTTATCCGCATCCGTTATCAAGGATCATTCTCGGAACGGGTGCCGGAGCTCGATTTTTTCAACGCCTGGATTGGCCCCGATATCTCTTATGCTTTGTTCGCCGGCCGATGGTATCCGCAGATACCGGGACCGGCCCGCCGTTCGAAAGGAAGGATCTCGTATTTCGTCCCCGAGAACTGGACCGTGGCCAGCGTCGGAAAATTGACCGCCGAAAAGATTCTCCCGTCGGGCAAACAATATGATTTCGATATCGCCTCTCCCGTCGCGTATTCTTTTGCCGCCGCTCCGTTCCGTTCTCTCCGAAGAAACATCGAGGGCCTGGATGTCGGGGTCTTTCTGCTTGGGGGAAGCCCGGAAAAAGCCGAATACTATCTGGAGAACTGCGGCCGGATCGTCCGCTTTTTTAAAGACCTCTATGGTTTTTTCCCCTACGACGGATATTCGGTAATCGAATTCCCGCAGGAACTGTTGGGGAACGCCGGAGGCGGAAGTTACGAAGGCATCACGTTTTATATTCCGGGCGCAATGCCGGACCGGTTCTTCAGTCCCCACGTCTTCGGCCACGAGATCGGTCATCTCTGGTGGGGCAACTTTGTCCGGGGCGCCGAGGGTCCGGTCATCGACGAAGGGCTGACCCAATTGTCTACGGCGCTGTACCTCGAACACGCCTTCGGGGAAACAGCCTTCCGAACCATCCTGAAAAACGGCGCTCCGGAGTTGCTTTTGATCCATTCCGCCCGATCTTATTTTCAAGCTCTGCAATCACCCGCGGCCTCCGACCGGGCACTTCTCGGCCTTCTACTCCGCGGTGAAGATCTGGAGCTCGGGATCCCGTCTGTAAAAAAATTTAACACCCTCCACATGCTGGCCAACAGCAAGGGCTGTTTCGTTTTCGTGATGCTCCGAGACCTCATCGGCGGGGAGGCCTTCAGGGCGGGATTGCGCGGCGCCCTGGCCGGCTTTGCCTGGAAAACCATGACTTTGGCCGACCTGCGCGGGGAGTTCGAAAAAGCCGCCGGCCGGGACCTCGAATGGTTTTTCGACCAATGGTTCTTCCGCAAGGGCGCGCCGGAGTTCGCCCTATCCTACACCGTCGAGGCCCAAGGCACGGACTGGGTGGTGAAAGGCCGAATCCGGCAGATTCGGGACGTCTACCGGGCCGCCGCGGAGATCGCTTTCGTCAAGGACGGCGTCCGCGAATCCAAGGTTGTCGAGATCGGGACGGCAGAAACGGGCTTTTCCTTCGTTCTTCCATTCAAGCCCGAGACCGTTCTCTTTGACCCCGATTACAAGATTCTCCGCTGGACGGACGAATTCAAATTTTAAGTACGTTATACAGTCTCTTGTGCTTTATTGCCTGGCTGGCATGTTTTTTGCTG
>JAPKZH010000270.1 GCA_026393905.1 Candidatus Aminicenantota bacterium | reverse complement strand
ATTATATTGAACAATATTTTCGATCTTGTCAAATCATTTTTTGCCGCGGCCGCATTCCTCAACGGGCACTCTTTAGGGCGGCGGCGAGCAGCGGGATCAGGATCTCGTGGGGGCCGATAAAATAGAACCCTTTCCCTTTTTTCCCCAAAGGCCTGCGGACGACATTCTGGTCAGGCCTGTAGTGATGGAGGAAATCGAAAACGGCCGTCGAAAAATTTTCGAGGCGGTATCCCTTGTTTCGAACAAAAGAGACGGCCTTGAGAAAAACTTCAGGCAGGATGACCGCAGACCCGATGTTCATAAAAACGCCGCCGCCGTCCAACCTGCGGACCAGGCCGCTGAACAGGAAGAAATCCTTCAGCGAGGTCTTCCCCAGGGCCTCACCGTCCGCCTGGGGATGAAAATGAATAGTGTCCGTTCCGATGGCCACATGGACGGTCACCGGAATCCCGTGTCGATAGGCCGACCCTATCAGGCTGAAGCGCTTATAGGGGAGCTTCGAGCGGGCGATCATCCTCCCGACGGCTTTTCCCATTCCCAGGCCCTTTTCCGCCCCTTGCCGAATGGCCTCGTTCAGCATTTCGCCGGTTTCCCGAGCCATGCCGAACCGGCCTTTTTTGACCTGCGATTTCACGTCTTCGGAAGTCCGGCCGCAGAGGGCGATCTCAAAATCATGGATGACGCCGGCCCCGTTGAGCGCGACGGCGCTGATCCAGCCGTTTTTCATCAAGTCGATCAGGACGGGGCTGAGCCCGACCTTCAGGACGTGGGCGCCCATGGCCGCGATGATGGCTTTCCGGCGTTTCCTGGCGTTTCCCAGGAGTCCCAAAAACTCCCGAAAATCTCTGGCCGCTAAAAAATTCGGAAGGTTTCGGATGAACCGGGACATGGGATCGTCCGGCGAATGGACTCTGGCGAAATCTTCGATACAGACCTTGCCGGCCCGGGAACGGAGTGAGGTTGTTTTTAATCCGAGAGGAGAAATCGGCGGATGTTCAGCTCCCAATGCACAATCCCCTTTCCGGACATGATCGGTGCTGCGGCAAGCCGGGGACGATCAAGTTTAAGGCCGCGTCGAGATATTTTTCAAATCCTGGCCGCAGCGGAACTTGATTCTCTTGCCCTGGGTGATGTGGATCTGCTTTTTTCTGCGGATGTCCCTGCCGTAACCGGTTTTTTTGGCCACGACCTTGAAGCTTCCGAATCCCCGGATCTCCACTTTTTCCTTGCCGGCCAAGGCGTCCTTGAGAGCCCCGAGGATGGTTTCCACGATCAACAACGACTTCGCCCCGTTGAATTCGGACTTCTTCTCGATCTCCAGGGCAATGTCATTCTTGATCATGGACAGCTCCTTCGCGATACCTAAAATTAATTTATTGAAGATAAAAAGTCAAGATAATTTATTGACTTGCCGGATAGTCCTTTCTATAATGTAATCAACGTGAAGAAAATCATTCTGCCGTGGCTGGCCGTCCTCTTTTTCCCGCCGCTTTCGTCCGCGGCCGTCCTCAAAATCACGGTCGATGCGGCCATTCATCCGGTGACCTCCCAATACATCCGCGGCGCCATCGACCGGGCCGACCGCGAACAGGCCTCTCTCCTGATCATGGTCCTGAACACGCCGGGAGGGCTGGACACCTCGATGCGGGAGATCATCGAAAAAATCCTGGCCGCCAAGACGCCGGTGGCGGCCTATGTCAGTCCCAGCGGCGCCTGGTCCGCTTCGGCCGGCTTTTTCATCGGCATCGCCTGCGACCTGTTCATCATGGCCCCGGGCACAAACACCGGCGCCGCCCATCCGGTGGGGATCTCCGTGACGGGACAGGCCATGGATAAAACCATGGAGGATAAAGTGACCCATGACGCGGCCTCCTACATCAGGACCCTGGCCGAAAAACGGGGACGCAATATCCAAATGGCCGAGGACGCGGTCCGGAAAAGCCTGTCCTATACGGAAAAAGAGGCCATGGCAGGGGGTCTCGTGGACCTCATCGCCAAAAGCGAGCAGGAGATTATCGATTATTTTGACCAGAAGACCATCCGCCGCTTCAAGGGCGAATCGCAGGTCCTCCGCTTGAAAAATGAACCGTTGGTCGACGTCCCGATGTCGTCCCGCCAGAAATTCCTTCTGACCATTTCGAACCCCAACTTGGCCTACATCCTGCTCATGCTGGGCCTTCTCGGGCTGTATTTTGAATTCGCCAACCCGGGCGCCATCCTGCCCGGCGTGCTCGGCGGCATATCGCTCCTCCTGGCCATCTTCGCCTTCCAAATCCTGCCGATCAATTACGTCGGGCTGATCCTCATCCTTCTGGCCATCGCCATGTTCGTCCTGGAGGTGAAAGTGCACAGCTACGGAGTGCTCTCCATCGGAGGAATTACCGCTATGATCATCGGCTCCATGATGCTGGTCAATGCGCCGATTCCCGAGCTCAAACCCAGCCTGAAGATTATCCTCCCGGTTGCCTTGGGGATCTCGCTCATTCTTATTTTTCTTGTGACTCTCGTCATCCGGGCCCATATGAGAAAAGCGACGACCGGAAAAGAGGGGTTGATGGGAGAGATGGGCACGGCCCTGACCGACCTCGCTCCGGAAGGCCGCGTTTTCGTCCACGGCGAATACTGGCAGGCCGAAGCCGATACTCCCATCGCTAAAGGATCGCCCATCAAGGTGATAAAGGTTTATTCCCATCTCAAGCTGCATGTCACCAAAGCCGATGGTGGGAATGCTTCATAAGACGCGAATCGTTACGGTCAAACCGTCTCGATAAGGAGGTTTCTATGATTACCTATCCGATTATCGTCCTCGGCCTCGTCATTCTCTATGTCCTGAATTCCATAAAAATCCTGAGGGAATACGAACGGGGCGTGATCTTCCGTCTCGGCCGCGTCCTTCCCGACGCCAAAGGCCCCGGAATCATTCTTGTCTTTTCGCCCATCGACCGGATCGTCAGAATCAGCCTGCGGATTATCGCCATGGAAATCCCGCCGCAGGATATCATCACCAGGGATAACGTTTCGGTGAAGGTCAGCGCCGTTCTTTACTTCTGGGTCATCGAGCTGTTGAAATCGGTTTTGGAAGTTCAGGATTACCTCTACGCGACATCGCAGCTGGCCCAGACAACGCTCCGCAGCGCGCTCGGTCAGGTCGAACTTGATGAGCTTCTTTCGCAACGTGAAAAACTCAATACGCGGCTTCAGGAAATTCTCGACCAGCACACATCCCCCTGGGGCATCAAGGTCCAGCTCGTGGAGATGAAACAGGTGGACCTTCCGGAGAACATGCAACGGGCCATCGCCAAGCAGGCCGAAGCAGAGCGCGAGCGCCGGGCCAAGGTCATTCACGCCGACGGCGAGTTCCAGGCTGCCGACAAGCTCCTCCAGGCCGCCAACATCATTTCCACCAACCCCCAGGCTCTCCAGCTGAGGTTCCTGGGCACTTTGACCGACATCGCCGCAGAAAAGAATTCCACGATCGTATTTCCGCTGCCCATGGAGCTCCTCAGAGCTTTTACTTTTCATAAAGACGAGAAACAATAACACCGATGGAAAAGAACAAGGAATTCCGCGAACTGCAGTTTTCGAGCACCCAGCTCGTCTTTGTCTTTTTGGCCATCCTGGTGCTCGGCGTTTTCATTTTTCTGCTGGGAGTCTCCGTGGGAAAAAAGCAGGGCCAGCTGACAGCCGAAGCCGACCTTCCGGGCCGGCTCAAAACCGAGAAGGTAGCCGAAAAACCGATCGTTCCCGCAGAAGCGGGCGCGGCCGACATCCAAAAGGAACTCCAGTCCCACAAGCAGGCCAAGCAGGAAGCGGCCAAGACCGGAGCGGCTACGAACGCCAAGCTCGAATCCAAGCAGGCTGCTGAGCAACAAAAGCCTGCCCCAAAAATGGAAACGCCTCCGGCCAAAGATAAGTCTGTTGAAGCCAAGGTGCAGACGGCGGCCAAAAAGCCGGTGGAGATAAAAGCCAAGCCGGAGACCGAAAAGCCGGCGGTGAAAGCGGCGGATTCCAAGCCCAATATCCAGTTTTTTATCCAGGTCGGTGCCTTCGCGGACAAGGAGGCTGCCTCCACATACGCAAAAAAATTGGAGAAAGAAGCCTTCCCGGCCTTCGTCATGGACCCCTTGGCCACGGATCAAAAGGCTGTGTTCCGAGTCAGGATCGGTCCTTTTGGCTCAAGGGACGATGCGGACGCCGGCCGGACGAAGCTCGCCGACGCTCTCAAACAAAAAAAGACGGACTTCTTCATCGTCCGCTAGGAATGGTCTCGATTTCAGACCAGGCACCAGGGATTTTCCGCAGAACCAGGAGGGCGGCTTGAACCTCAAACTCACGGACGTCGTCGTGGCCGCTTTATGCGGGATTCTGACCGCCCTGGCCTTTCCTAAGATCGGCTTTCCTTTTCTGGTCTGGATCTCTTTGATCCCTCTCTTTTTCCTCACCTCCCGGAGGACGGCAAAATCTTCATTCCTCATCGGGCTGATAGCCGGGACTTTTTTTTACGGCGTCCTGCTCTATTGGATCCCCTCGGTGCCGGCCCACTACGGCCATCTGTCCACGGTCCTCAGCCTCTTGATCTACCTGCTCTTGATCGTTTTCCTGGCCCTGGCCTGGGCTATTTTCTGGGCTGTCTTTGTCAGAATCCGGACATCCTATCCAGGCGCGGCTTATTTGATGGCCCCGTTTCTTTGGGTGGCGCTCGAGTACATCCTGACTTTCATCTTCACGGGATTCCCCTGGGGAGTCCTCGGCCTCAGCCAGTACAAAAATCTTTCCTTCATCCAACTGACATCCGTCACCGGCGTTTACGGCGTCTCGTTCGTCCTTGTCCTTTTTCAAAGCCTGTTCGTCTATTCCATCAAGACCATGAAAAGATGGCCCTTTGCCTTGGCCATCATCTTGATGGTCGCGGTCCATCTCGGCGGTTTCCTGAGCTTAAAAAAAGCGGCCGAAACGGCGGACTCTTTCAAGGCTTCGGTCATCCAGGGAAATGTCTCCTCCGACATCTACTGGAATGAGGTCTCGACCCAGGACATCCTGAAGCTGTTCGAAGAGCATGTCGAGCTCAGCCGGCAGTCCTCCGAAAAAGGCGCTCGGCTCATCATCTGGCCCGAATTCTCCGTGCCTCTCTGCTTCGGCTGTGAGGACGCCCTCTACCAAAGCTTCAAGCGTATCCTCTGCCAATTCGCCCGGGACAGCCAAAGCACGCTCCTCCTGGGGACCAACGAGTCCACGGGACCGCCGGGCCAAAGGCTCTACCATAACACGGCCCTTTGTCTTGCGCCCGACCTGACCATGAGCACTTACTACAAGATGCATCTGGTCCCGTTCGGCGAATACACGCCCTATAAAAAGATCTTTGGTTTTATCGAAAAAGTGACCCACGCCATCGGCGAGATCACGCCCGGCCGAGAGCACGTGCTGCACAGGTTCGACAGCCTGAAGTTCGGGTCTCCGATCTGCTATGAGATCATCTTCCCCGACCTCGTCCGGCGGTTCGCCAAGAAAGGCGCCGACTTTCTGGTCACGATCACCAACGACGGCTGGTACGGCAACACGTCGGCGCCCTATCAGCATTTCGCCAACGCCGTTTTCCGGGCCGTGGAAAACAGACGCTTTTTGCTCCGGGCGGCCACGACCGGGATCAGCGGCATCATCGATCCCTACGGCCGAATTCTAGCCCAGTCCCGGATCGACTCCAAAACGTTCTTGACCGGAACCGTGACGCCCTCCAAAAAATTGACATTCTACTCCCGGTTTGGCGACCTCTTCTCCGTCCTGGGCTTGACTTTGAGCGCGATCGCCTTTATTCTGGCTCTCTTTAAGAGACGGACATGACTCCTCCGAATCCCGTTTCCGCCGAACACTTCTCGGACCTTCAGGCCAAGGCCAAGGAGGCCTTCGCCAAGTTCGAAGAGCTTCGAGGTTTTCTTTGACCTCGATCAAAAAAAGGCCCAGGCCGAAGCCCTGAACGAAGAGCTCTCCTCCCCCGATGTCTGGCAGGACCAGAAGAAATCGCAGACGCTTCAGCAGAGCAAAAAACGGCTGGAGCGGGAGATTCATTTTTCAGCGAGCCTCTATGAGAAAAAGGAGGAACTCGATGTGCTGCTCGAGCTGGCGCGGGAGGGCGAAAATGTCGACCGGGAATTCGAGCAGAGCCTGGCCGCTTTCGGCAAGCGCCTCGGGGATGCCGAACTCCAGATGCTCTTTTTCGAGGCCGATGACATCCGCAATGCCATTCTGACCATCCACCCCGGCGCGGGTGGGACCGAATCTCAAGACTGGGCCCAGATCCTCCTCAGGATGTACCTGCGCTATGCCGAGCGCAAAGGATACAAAACGGAAGTCCTGGACCTTCAACCGGGGGAAGAAGCGGGTCTCAAAAGCGCCACCCTGCGGTTCGAAGGAGATTATGCCTTCGGCAACCTCAGCCAGGAATCCGGCGTGCATCGCCTCGTCCGCATCTCGCCGTTCGACGCCAACAAACGCCGCCATACCTCGTTCGCCGCCGTCTTCGTCTTTCCGGAAGTGGATGAAGATATCGAAGTCGGCATCAACCCTGAAGACCTGCGCATCGACACCTACCGGGCCGGAGGCCGCGGCGGCCAGCACGTCAACGTCACGGACTCGGCCGTTCGAATCACCCATATCCCGACGGGAATCGTCGTCCAATGCCAGAACGAACGCTCCCAGCACAAGAACAAAGCCTCGGCCATGAAGGTCCTCAAAGCGCGCTTGTACGAGCTCGAGAAGAAAAAGCAGATGAAAAAGATCGAAAAAATGGAGGACGCCAAAACCGACATCGCCTGGGGCAACCAGATCCGGTCCTATGTCCTCCATCCCTACAGGCTGATCAAGGACCTGCGGTCAAAAGTCGAGATCGGCGATACGGACAGGGTCCTTGACGGCGACCTCGACGACTTCATCAAGGCCAGCCTGCTCCTTCGGAAAAAGACGGCCTCCTAAAAAGAGGGCAAAAAGGGGACGGTTCTATTTTCTAAGACGGCTCGATAAAATCGTTCCCGTATTACTTGATTTCGTCCCAGATCTTGTCCATTTCGTCAAGGCTTGCCCGGCCGAGCTCTTTCCCTTGAGCTTGGAGTCTTCTCTCGAGTTTCGAAAACCGCTTCATAAACTTGCCGTTGGCCCGCCGGAGGGCGATCTCTGGGTTGAGGCCGAGAAGCCTTGACACGTTGGCCAGGGCAAAAAACACATCGCCGATCTCCTCCTCCGCCTCTCTGCGCCGGCGCGTTTTCAGGGCGTTCTCCAGTTCGCCGATTTCCTCTTTGACCTTTTGAAGCGCCTCGGCCGGGCCCGGCCAGTCGAAACCGAAATGGGAGACCCGAAGGCCGACTTGGAAAGCGGCCAGCAAGGACGGGGCCTTCCGGGAAATCCCGTCAAAATGCGACGCCCGTTTTTTTTCGGCCTTCTTCTGCCGGATCCATTCATCCAAAACGCGGCGGGCCGATCCGACTTTTTTGGCGCCGAAGACGTGGGGATGGCGTCGGACCATTTTTTGGTTGATCCCGTCGAGAACCCGGGAAATCGAGAAGCGGCCTTGTTCTTCGAAGAGACGGGAAAGGAAGACGATCTCCATCAGGACATCGCCCAGTTCCTCGGCCAGGGCCTGCGGGTTTCTGCCGGCGGCCGCATCGACGGCCTCATAGACCTCCTCCAGGAAATAATTCATGATCGTCCGCTTGTTCTGCTGCCTGTCCCAGGGGCATCCGTCCTTGGCCCGAAGCCTGCCGATGATGGCCACCAGTGTATCGAATTTTTTGCCGACATTTTTCTCAGGTTCCATGGTCTTCTCTCCGGCGAGTTTTTTCCATTATAATTGACGGCCGTCTCGATCACAAGCCGGTTATTAGGTTTTTGCTCCTCTCCAATAAGCCGGAAACAGGCATCGGCGACGGAATCCTGGAATCATTTCCAAATGTTTGATTTCAAAGAGGAGTTGGTATCGCCCCTGAAGCCCCCATAGCGGAGGGGGGCCCCGGACACTCTTGGAGGAGGACCCTTTTGCAGGTTCCCCCTCCAACGGGCGGCGTGAATACCCTCCGGCCCTACCACCCCTCCAAGGAGCATCCGCCCATGAATTCATCGCCAGATGCTCCTTGGAAAGGAGGCAGAGAGCGAAGCGATCGTTGGAGGGAAACCCTGAATAAGGGTTTCCCTCCAAGAGTATCCGCCGGGACTGGTTCCCCAGGGGGCCGGGGGCGATACCAACTCCTCTTTGAAATCACACAAATGGAGATACTTGACAGAATGCCGGGCGTCTTGAATTTTTCGGCAAAACCGGATAATATTTTGAGCTTGCCTCAAACGTTTTTTTGTGCAAGAATCGCGCCTATCTGAATGCCCGAACAAAAAAAGACAGCCGACCGCCGCCAGGGTAAAAAGCCATGAGCAAAAAAGATTCGACGGATTCCCCGGACGCCGGGGAAAAAAAACAGGACGAGCTTAAGGAATTCCTGCCCCCTCTGGACTTCAGCTCGATCGTCTTCCCTTTCTACACCCAGGCACTCGTCAAGCTGGGACTGATGGAGGACCCGCTGAAAAGCGAGGTCTCCCAAAACTTGGATTTTGCCAAACGGCTGATCGACATTCTCGACCTCCTCAAGACGCGGACCCAGGGCCAGCTCCAGCCCGATGAAGAGACCTTCCTTGAATCGTGCCTCGCCCAGCTCAAGATTAGCTACATGACCAAGGCGAACATCATCAAGCTGTGAAACCATGAAGGTCTTCCGCTCCTTCGAAGAGTTCGCCGGTCTTTCCAGGCATTCGGCCCTGGCCATCGGGAACTTCGACGGCCTGCATCTGGGACACCAGAAAATCCTGAAATTCATGGTCCGGCAGGCCAAACGCCAGAAGCTCCTCTCCTGTGTCCTGACCTTCTCCCCGCATCCGGAAAAAATTTTTGGGCCGGACAAGGTCTGCATGATCCAGACCCTCGAACAGCGCCTGGAGGGCATCGAAAACATCGGCGTCGAAGCGACCTTGGTCGTGCCCTTCAACCGGAGGTTCGCCAACCTCCACCCCAGGGACTTCGTCGAAAAAGTCCTGGTCCATGCCGCGGCCGTCCGGACCGTCATCATCGGCGAGAATTTTCGCTTCGGGAAAAAGCGCGAAGGCGATATCCCCGCCCTCTGCCGGTACGGCGATGAGTTAGGCTTCGAGGTTCATGCCGTCCCCCAGGTCAGGAAAAACCGGACCATCGTCAGCTCCAGCCACATCCGGGACCTTCTCAAACAAGGGGCCGTCGAGGATGCCGTCCCGCTGCTGGGTCGGTTTTACGAAATCGAGGGGGATGTCATCTCGGGCGCCGGGCGCGGAAAAACCCTGGGCTTCCCCACGGCCAACGTCCAGAGCCCAAACGAGATCGTCCCCCGCGGTGTGTTCTTGACCCTCCTCGGCGTGGAGGGAAAGCCCAGGCCGGCCCTGACCAACGTCGGCGTCCGCCCGACCTTCGGCCGCAAAAAATTGACCATCGAAGCCCATATCCTCAACTTCCGGAAGAACATCTATGGAGAATCGGTGAAAATCGGTTTTTTGAAGAAACTCCGCGACGAACGGGCGTTCGCCTCGCCGGAGGACCTCTCCCGCCAGCTCCAAAAGGACATGGATGCGGCCGAGCGGTTTTTCCAGGGACGTCGAATTTTCCCATAGAAGGGCTGCCTGTTCTATGGTATAAAAGACCATGAGTTGGACATGTCCCGACGGGGCAACGCCTCGGAGCTTGAGTCAGGAGCAATGACATGGAAGAAAAAATCAAAGCCAGCGTGATGGACCCCGGCAAAATCAAACGCGTTCTCTACCGGATGGCGACAGAAATCCTCGAGCGCAACCGCAACCTGAAGAACTTGGTCATCGTCGGCATCCGGACGCGGGGCATCTATATCGGCAAGCGCATCGCCAAGCTCATCAAAGAGATGGAAAAGGTCGATATCCCTGTCGGCGTCATGGACATCACATTGTACCGTGACGATTTCTCGGAGATCGAAACGCAGCACATGGTCCAAAAGACGGAGATTCCGTTCACCGTCGCCAAGAAAGATGTCCTTCTCGTCGACGACGTCCTTTTCACGGGGCGGACGATCCGCGCCGCCATGGACAGCCTTTTCGATATCGGCCGGCCCAAGACGATCCAACTGCTGGTCCTTGTCGACCGCGGCCATCGAGAGCTGCCGATCCGGGCCGACTATGTCGGCAAGTCGCTCCCCACGTCCCGGCGCGAGCTCGTCCAGGTCCATCTCAAGGAAATCGACAACCGCGATGAAGTGCTGATCACCGAGCCGGCGGAGCTCAAGAAATAGGAGACCAGGACCGTGAGACTGATGATTAAGAACGGGCGGGTGGTCGACCCGGATTCCGGGACGGACGAAACCCTCGATATCCTGGTCGAGAAAGGGAAGATTGTCGATCTTAAAGCCAAGCTCGACGTCAAAGATGCCAAAGTCATCGACGCCTCCAGGCTCGTCGTCGCTCCCGGTTTCATCGATATGCATGTCCATCTCCGGGAGCCGGGGCAGGAAAACAAGGAGACCATCGAAACCGGCTCGCGGGCCGCGGCCAAGGGGGGCTTCACATCCATCTGTTCCATGCCCAACACTTCCCCGCCGAATGACCACCGGCAGGTGACCGAGTATATCCTTTCCGAAGCGGCCAGGCAGGCCGTTGTTCATATCTTCCCAATCAGCGCCATCACCAAGGGGCTCCAGGGAACGGAGCTCACGGACATGGCCGAGCAGGTCGCGGCCGGAGCCGTGGCCTTCTCTGACGACGGCAAGTGCGTCCAGAACAGCCTGGTGATGCGGCGAGCCCTGGAATATTCCAAATTCTTGAATACGCTCATCATCGATCACTGTGAGGACCATAGCCTGAGCGAAGACGGCATCATGCATGAAGGCCCGAATTCCTATCAGTTCGGGCTTCGGGGCATTCCCGCTTCGGCCGAAGAGATCATGGTCGCCAGGGACATCATCCTGGCCGACAAAGCAGAGACGCGGCTCCACATCGCCCACCTGAGCACGAAAGGCTCCGTTCATCTCGTCCGCGAAGCTAAAAAGAGGAAAGTGAAAGTCACGGCGGAAGCCACTCCCCATCATCTCATCCTGACCGATGCCTCCTTAGTGCATTATGAGACCAACTATAAAGTCAACCCGCCCCTGCGCGGGCCCGACGACGTCAAGGCCCTCCTCGAGGCGGTCAAAGACGGCACCATTGACGTGATTGCGACCGACCACGCCCCCCATACGACGGAAGAAAAAGAGGTCGAACTGGACAAAGCGCCGTTCGGGATGATCGGGCTGGAGACGGCGGTTTCGCTCATCCTCGACAGGCTGGTCAACAAGAACGTCATTTCGCTGGCCAAGTTCATCGAGATGATCTCGACTAAGCCCGCCCTGCTTCTCGGCCTGGCGGGCAAGGGAAAAATCCGCGTGGGCGCCGACGCCGACCTGACCATCCTGAACCTGCACAAGGAGATCGTGGTCGACGTCAATACTTTCCAATCGAAGAGCCGCAACAGCCCGTTCGACGGCTGGAAGCTCAAGGGCGTTCCGGCGATGACGATCGTGGCCGGCCAGGTTGTCTATCCGGCCTGGCCATGATCGGGCTTTATTAAAGGACCACCATGAAAACAAATCTTTCACAATTCGAAAGGAAAATCCGCTACCATTTCCGGCGCAAGGACCTCCTGTCCCAGGCGCTCACCCATAGCTCCTACGCTTACGAAAACCCGGATAAGGTTCGGGACAACGAGCTTCTCGAATTCCTGGGCGACTCTGTGATCGGCTTGATCACAGCCGACTTTTTCTACACGTCCTACCCGGAGAGGACCGAGGGCGACCTGTCCAAGCTCAAATCCTCCGCGGCCAGCACGATCGCCCTTTCGGAGTTTGCCAGGCAGATCAGACTGGATCCGTTCATCCAGTTGGGGAAAGGGGAAGAGGCAAGCGGCGGAAGGAAAAAGAATACCATTCTGACCGGGGCGTTCGAGGCTATTCTAGGCGCCTTGTTCCTCGACGGCGGCTATGAGGTCGCCCGCAACTTTTTCCTGCCTTTGCTCGACGCCTCGTTCAAAAAAATCAAGAGCGATCGATTCCAGATCAACAACTACAAATCCGCTCTCCAGGAATACTTGCAGAAGGAAGATCTGCCCGGGCCCCATTATCGGACGCTGACCGCCGTCGGTCCGGACCACAAGAAGATCTTCGTCGTCGAGGTCTATGCCAACCGGACGCCTCTGGGCAAAGCCAAAGGCCATTCCAGGAAAAGCGCCGAACAGAAAGCGGCCGAACGGGCCCTCAAGAGCTTCCTGGGAAAACGCATTAAATCGTTGACCCCGGAGACGTTCATCATCAAAAAATAGCCAGCCATGGCGAAATGCTCCAAGTGCAAGAGCCGGAAAGCCAAACGGCATTGCCCGGCTCTGAGAACCGAACTGTGCCCCTTGTGCTGCGGGCGCTTCCGCGACAAAGAAATTCACTGCCCGCCGAGCTGCCCGTTTCTCACTCGGCACAAACCCTACCAGGAAAAACGGATTGTTGAAAAGAAGCCGCCGCCTCCCTCCAGGTCCGGATTGCCTCAGGATGATCTCTTCCGAGACGAACGGATGGCCTGGCTCGCCCTCCATATCGAAGCCCCCTTGATGGAATACGGGAAAAAGGCGCCTTCACTCACCGACGCCGATGCGATCGTCGCCCTCGAGTACGCCAAAGACAAGCTGGAAAAAAGACGGTCCCTCGTCCTCATTCCTGGAGAAACGCATGGGCCCAAGAACGAAATCGGAGAGGCCGTCTCTACGAGCATGGAAAGCTGCCGTTATGAGCAGACCGTGATCCTGGCCGGACGGCCGGAAGGCTACATGACCGAGGAGAAGGTCCAGTGTCTCGACCGGGTGATCTTAGCGGCGAAAACCTGGGCCCGGATGAACTATCAAGGCCGCGGCTACATCGAGCACCTCTTCGAGCAGTTCGCCAAGATCCAGGAGCAGTCGCGCAGCACAAAAATCCTCACCCCCCGCTGACCTTTGCCGAAGAAAAAAATCCCTTAGCCTTTCTGGACTAATATCAACATAATAATTAAAATGACATCCCCGTTCGGGCGGCGCTTAGGCCGCCCGTAGCCCCCGGGCCCCGAGGAACCAGTCCCGTCGGACACTCTTGGAAGGAAACCCTTTGTAGGGTTTTCCTTCCAACGGTCGCTTCGCTTCCTGCCTTCCTTCCAAGGAGCATTTGGCGATGAATTCATGGGAGCATGCTCCTTGGAGGGGTTGCAGGGCCGGCGGGTATTCCCGCCGCCCGTTGGAGGGGGAACCTGTGAAAGGGTCCTCCTCCAAGAGTGTCCGGGGCCCCCCTCCGCTACGGGGGCTTTAGGGCGGCTTAAGCACCGCCCATACATTGTCACTTTATTTATTACGTTTGTATTAGTCCGCCCGTCATTTGTCCCTCCGACCCGCGATTCAGGGAAGTTGTTATTTGGCTGGAAAGGAATTATAATCGGGCTCGCCGGCGCTCCCTCGTCCATGACAAGCGCCGATGAATCGATGAAAGCCATCGTCGTCATCCCGACCTACAATGAGAGAGAAAATCTAAGGA
>JAPKZH010000226.1 GCA_026393905.1 Candidatus Aminicenantota bacterium | reverse complement strand
GCGGCTGTATCTGCCCTTCACCGGCCGGCTGTCCAACGGCATCCTGTTCTGCTTCTCCCAAGGCCGCTATTTCTATCTCCGCGAGAATCCCGAGGAGGAGGTCTGGGAGCTCCACGTCGAGAAGGCCTGGTAGGCCGTCACTCGCAGAAGATGCGGACCTTGTCCTCGCCGTCCACCTCGATCGTCATATCGTCGAGGTTGGAGACGATCTCCTCCAGGTCCTGAGGCGTGATCCGGGCCAGGTCGATGTCCGTCCCTTTCTCTTTGAACGCCTGATTGACCTTGGCCTGGGCCTCGTGTGGGATGAAGGCGGCGAACTTGATGCCGGCCCGCAGATGCCCTGGGGCGATTGGTACTTCGCCGCACGCCGGATAGAGGAGCGGATCGACTTTGTAAACCTAGCGGACCGTCTCTGGCCATACCGTTAGCCGAGATTGCCTGAATGAGCAAGCTGATAAAGCCGCCGATGACCTTGCCCAGGATCAGGCGGTCGCGTGGGACATTATTGGAGAGGGTCAATTTTAGCGTTCCCTTTTCCTTTTCTCCGACGATGGCGTCATAGGTGAAAAGGATGGCGAATAAGCTCAGGATGAACTTGACGATAAAAGTCAAGTCGAGCGCGCCAAAAATGGAGAATACGGGGTTGCTCTCGTATTTAGAATCAACCAGGTTCGGATCAAAGGCAACATTGACTGTAGCGACGCGGCCGAACACTTGAGATCTATCCCTTCTGAGCCCCATTATTATACCCCCGCGCCCAAAAAAATGTTATATCCGGCTGATGATCGATGTCAAGAACAAGAAATGGCCGCAAAAAAAGGCCGGTTGAGCTTCCCCTCATTCTTTGGACAGTAAAGATTTAGAAAAGTATGAAGCCTTGAGCAAGCAGATCAAATCGCCCTTGGAGAAGATCAACGGGGATTACGCGGATACTATTCCGCCACCAGCTCCATGAGAAAGCGCTTGATTGAGGGGAATCCTTCCTCGGGCAGAACGATGCTGTAAACTTTTCTGTTTTTGAAGGCGAATTCGGTTTTACCGTCAGACCCATATGCGCCAAGGCGATAGATCTCATTGAAGCCGCCGTAGAGTTTTCCCTGACGATTGATGCCCCAGATGACAATATAAAGTCCTCCCATGCTCGTGATTCCGCCACTGCCAACAGCCTTCATCACCTGGACTTCGCCGAGAAAGTCGGTCAGGTGGACCATCTCTTTTCCCGAGGCGGCCGTGCGAAAGATGCTTGTGATGTAAGGGACCTCCCGGAATTCAGTCGATAATTTCAACTCTTCGGCGGCGACATATTTCGCGAGAAAAAGGCGATCCTTTCCATCGATAGCCAGAGATCGGAAAAAGCCATCAAAGCGAAAGCCGGAGATATACTTACCTTCGTTGGTGAGGATCGTGATCCGCCGTTGTCGACCATCCAGAATGCAGACTTTTCCGCCAGTCATCAAATCAAAAAAAGCCGGCATGTCGAACTCGCCCGGCCCCTGGCCTTTTCGGCCGATGGTCCTGAGAAAACGGCCCTGGCTGTCATAAACTTTGATGTGAACATCCCCCCAGTCCATGACGTATACGCGGCCTTGATCATCAACCCTCAGATCAAGAGGCTTGTTCAGCATTGCCATCTCCGGCTTTGACTCCTCGCCGCAGGACATCTCCGCCGTGAGCTTGGCAATAAAGCGTCCGTTACGGGGGTATTCGGGATTCGTGATAGTCTTTACCCCATCTTTAATAACGGTGACGACCGGATAAGATTTCTTTTGACCTGAAAGAAAAGCCAAGGGCGCTGCTATCAAGACCAGACAAAAGACCAGAAATTGTTTTTTCAAACTCATGATCCCCTCCTTTTGACGGGATTGATAATAATTTCCTTTTCCGCAGCGATGGCTGAGTGAGGATTTATATGCCGATTTTGCTACGCCCCATCGTTAAGGATGATAAATCTCAGCGTGATCGGATGTCAAATTGAGCTGAAAACAGCGGAAAGGGAACAAGGAGCCGCAGACAAGCTAAAAAGTGTCGGAAATCCGACAGTTGCTCGGAAAAAGGATTAATAGCCGGCTGCCAGGCCATCGGCGCTGCGCGGGTCGGCGG